>JAGNTT010000004.1 GCA_017987425.1 Candidatus Omnitrophota bacterium | reverse complement strand
GAGCGGCATCGACCGAAATCGCCCATCCCGTATTGCAGCGCTGATGCTTGTGGCTTAGAACGTCGTCCTTCATCGGGTGAAGATCCAGACGGTTCAACTGCTCCTCTTCCATCGGTACGCAGACAAGCCCGCGGGCATACTTGGCCATAAAATTGATGGCTTCAGGCGTAACATACTGGGCGGCAATCAAAATATCGCCCTCATTCTCGCGGCCTTCATCATCCATGACAACGACCATGCGTCCGGCGCGAAGTTCATCCAGCACGTCAGGAATCGGGGAAAACATCGGGTTCATGTGGGTCTCCTTAAAACGATAGTAAAGGCTTTGAGTGGATAATAATGGGGTCAATATATTGGAAATCGAATATCTTGTCAAGCAAATTATACCCCCCTGCAACAGGTTAAAATCAAACAGTAAAAAAACGTTCCTTTCTTTCCTAAATATACTAGTATTAATAATATGCAACTTGAAAAAAAGATAGCAAAGAAACTCATCGCCGGGCAAAAAACCATTGCTATTGCCGAATCATGTACCGGAGGGTTTCTCACCCACCGCCTGACCAATATTTCCGGAAGTTCGGCCTTTCTAATCGCCACTATTGTGAGCTATGCCAACAGGGCCAAGGTCAAACTGCTTAAAGTCCCTGCGTCTGTCATCGAAACCAACGGCGCGGTCAGCGCTCCGGTGGCCAAGCTCATGGCCCGTAATATGCAAAAGTTATTTAATACCGACTTTGGCGTGGCCATCACCGGAATCGCCGGACCAACAGGCGGCACAGTCCAAAAACCTGTCGGCCTCGTTTTTATTGCCGTGGCCGGCCGCAAGAAATTAATTGCCGAACGTAATCTTTTTAAAGGATCTCGCCTGCAAATCAAGACACAGGCCGCCCAACGCGCCTTGGAATTACTTTTCAAGACAATCGGTCCGTGATTTTCCATGATCTCCAATCCTCCTATCTCACCATTCAGACTCTTCATGGCTGTCGATCTGCCGGAAGAATGTAAACAAAAAATTCATGGCATACAGAAAATCCTTGAATCTGTCCCTGCCGATGTCAAATGGGTAGCCCCGCAAAACTATCACATCACATTAAAATTTTTAGGTTCTGTTTTATCGGCCCGGATTGAAACGGCCAAACAGATTCTCGATGAATGCGCACAAAGCTTGCAATCTTTTAAAGTCATGCTTGATACCGCCGGAGCTTTCCCGATGGTGGATAAGCCGGATATTATTTGGATAGGCCCGCGGGAGGAATCGGACAACTTAAAGCGTGCCGCAGGTGATTTACAGACCGCGCTTTCCAAAGGGGGATTCTCAATCGACACCAAACCCTTCCATACCCATGTCACGATCGGCAGATCTCGTTCCGATCGGAATCATCGCGAACTTTCCGCCGTTATCAAAACGCTAAATATCGAACCGATAGAAATCTCCGTAAGTCATCTAACCATTTTTCAAAGCACCCTGTCGTCCGACGGTCCACGATACGCTGAGCTTTACCGCTCACCACTCAAATAAAAAACCCTGCTCCTTACGGAGCAGGGCTAATTTATTCCGATACTGATATTTATTTACGGTCGCTTAGTTTGCTAAGAAGCCTCAAAATTTCAATGTACAGCCAGACTAAAGTGACCAGAAGTGCGAAGGCCGAATACCATTCCATATATTTCGGCGCGCCTTCCTGTGATGCCTGTTCAATCAGATTGAAATCGAGCACCAGGTTTAGCGCCGCAACCGTGACGACAAGGAGGCTGAAGGCAATCCCGGCGCCGCCGCTGGAATGGATCAACGGAATCTGAACGCCGAAGAAACCGGCGACGATCGATACAAGATAAAAAAGTCCAATGGCCAACGTGGACAAAACGATTACGCGCACAAATGTCGGTGTTGCACGGATAATCCCGGCCTGATAAGCGGCCAAAAGACAGAAGAATACGCCGAAGGTCAATGCCACCGCCTCAACGGCAATCCCGGGATAAGCCTTGTTAAAAAGAAAGCTTGTGCCCCCCAGAAAAACACCTTCACACACCGCATAAATCGGGGCTGTGACGGGCGCCCAGTCCTTTTTAAATGTAGTGACGATAGCGATGATAAAACCGGCGATCGCGCCTCCCCCCACCCACACCATCAAAGATCCATTCAAGACGGATTGCGGATTTGAAAACTGCCCCCACGTCCACAACGCGGTCGCCGCCGCCAGAAAAAGAAGGATAAAACTTTTGCCGACAGCCCCCTGAATAGTCATAGCGCCAGAAGAGCCGTACGTGCCGGCCTGTGAAAAAGCACGTTCATTCAACACCGGATTTCCTGATTTCATAAACAACTCCTTTCTCAACAACACATATACATTTAAACGAACCGCAAGGCCAGATGCATCACCACATTGGTGTAAAGACCGGCCATAATGTCATCCATCATGATTCCGCGGCTGCCACCCAAAGCTTCAAATTTATTACCGGGATAAATTTTGAACATGTCGAAGGCACGGAACACAAAGAACACCGTCCAAAAAATCGCCATTGTCGGCGGCAGCATAAAAAGCGCTATCATGACACCGGCGACCTCGTCGATAACGATACATCCGGGGTCTTTCTTGCCGATGGCTTTCTCGGCACGGCCGCTCACAGCGAAGCCCACGATCGTAATCAAGATTGTGACCGCGATATAAACCGCCGGATACTTCATCAGAGCAAAACCGATGATCCCTCCGAAAATTGTCGCGATCGATCCGGGCGCCGCCGGTAAATAACCGACATAAAAAAATGTCGCCAGCATTTTTGAAATGTTATCCATATTACAAGACCGCTTGTTTACGAAGACTTTGAAAATAGGAAACGCCTGAATTAACCGTCAGAAGAACCGTGATAAACATCATGATGTTGATGGCAAGGCCCCAGCCGTTCTCTACGGACTGCGACCAGCCGCTCGCCAAGTCCGATTTCTCCAGAATTAGAAAAATGAGAACGACCGAAATGCTCAAGATCTGAAATGTTGTTTTGATTTTGCCGGCCTTTTCAGCGGCGAGCACCTGGCCGCGGCGCAGACGCAGAATTCTGGAGAACGTGACCGCGACTTCACGAATAAAGATAAGAACGACCATCCAGGCTTCAAGGACGCCCATCTGGACAAACATAATGAATGCGGCCAGCATCAAAAACTTGTCCGCGACCGGATCCATGATCTTGCCGAAATCGGTGATAAGCCCTTTTTTTTTAGCTATATACCCGTCAAGAAGGTCGGTCAGCGCCGCGATAGTGAAGACGACCGCAGCCATGACCGTCGATGACAAAGAATTGCGGCTCAGAAGATAAATAAAAATGACGGTCCAGACAAATCTGGAAAGAGTCAAAGCATTTGGAAGGTTCATACAACTTCCCCTGCCAGATCGTATTCGTACGCGTCCGTGATCCGCACGTCGACAAAATCGCCGGCCTTAAGTTCGGCTGCCGAACGCACATACACACACCCGTCTACCTCAGGCGCGTCATACTGGCTGCGTCCGAGATACGAATCTTTTGAACCTTCCTGCTTCTCTTCGATCAGGACTCTCAGCGTTCTTCCCACAAACGACTGCTGAATTTCATGCGAAATTCCCTGCTGCAGCTTCATAAGTTCGTTCATGCGGCGGCGTTTAGTCTGCGCCGGAACCTGACCGGGCATATCGAAAGCAGCCGTGTCTTCTTCTTTGGAATATACAAAAACTCCGACGCGTTCGAAGCGTGATTCACGGACATATTGCATCAATTCCTGAAATTGCTCTTCGGTCTCTCCCGGCATTCCGACGATAAATGTGGTGCGGATAAAACCGCCCTTGATCCGGCTGCGCATTTTGGCAATCAGGTCTTTAGTTCCCTGCGTCGTAATATTGCGGTTCATGTTTTTTAAAAGCGGATCGCTGATGTGCTGGAGCGGAATGTCGATGTACGGAGTGATCTTCGGCTCACTTGCCATAACGTCGATCAGCTCATCCGTCACATGCGCCGGAAAAGCATACAGCAACCGGATCCACTGAATATTTTTAAGATCTTTGCAGATATGACTCAGAAGCTTCGCCAGGGATTTCTGACGATAGATGTCCATGCCGTAGGCGGTGATGTCCTGACCGATGATGTTGACCTCTTTAACCCCCTGTTTGTCGAGCCCCTGCACTTCCTTGGCAATCGATTCGATTGTGCGTGAAACAAACTTGCCTTTGATCTTGGGAATGGCGCAGAAACTGCAGGCATTAAAACAGCTCTCACAAATTTTTACGTAGGCAAAATGTTTAGGCGTCAATAAATGCTGAGTGGGCATGTCGTCACGGTTCAGGCTGGGGGTGCCGACAAATGCGTCGACATCTTTAAGCTCCTTGACCAGGTCTTTGCCGTAACGCTGGGCGAGACATCCGGCGACGATAACTTTTTTGATCTTCCCCTGTTTTTTGAGTTCGATCAGCTCGAGGATTGTATCGATAGATTCTTTGCGGGCATCTTCAATGAACGAACACGTGTTAACGATAGCGATATCGGCGTGTTCGACGTCGACGATGCGGTGGCCGTTCTTCTTGAGGCGTCCCAGGATCATCTGGGAATCGACGAGATTGCGGGCGCAGCCCAAATTGATCACGCCCACTTTTTGGCCGTAGGATGCTTGATGGTCCTGAAGCTCTTTAGTGGTGCGGATGACTTGGCTGTAATCTTTATCACTTCTTGACGGATAAGCCATCTTTGGTAAATACCACTTTCTTTGCACCCCGGTCGCTGGCTCCCAGCGCACCAAGCATTTTGCCGTTAAGTTCAAATTCCAGGAGATTGATATTACGTCCGGAAAGTTCGATTTCGGATTCCGCCTTCCATGTTTCGGCGGCGCCCTTTTTGAGAGTCGATTGAAAAACGACCTGTCCGTCGGACTTAACCTGCAGCCAGCCGCTCTTGGTAGCACGCACGGTCACTTCGATCGGCCGGGCTTTCTTGTCCATTTTCGCTTCCGGCAAAGGAGGTTTTGGGGCTTCCTGTTTTTCCGCAACCGAAGCTTCATTGGCAGCGGCAACTGCAACGGACTTGGAGACCGTAACCGTCTCCTTCTTTTCTTCGACGGGGGCGCTCTCTTTGGCCTTAGCTTTCGCCTCCTGCTTGCTGCTGCGTGAGTTCTTTGCAGCCGGCTTTTCTTTTTCTTTGGGCTTGGAAACTTTTGTTTCTTTTTCCGCCTTTGGAAGCGACTTTATTTTTGATGCAACAAACCCGAACACTTTAAAGCCTACAAAAAGAGCAACGAGAAGAATGACGATACGGATTAATGTCTTAGTCTGCGCGGGCGACGGTCCTTCTTTCTTCACCGTCGGACGTACCGGATCTTTAGCTATCTTTTTGGACGCCTCAACTGATTCGGATGTTTTGGGTTCACGGACGGAAGACTTCTGCGGTTTAGGCGCGGCGCTCTCCAGCATGCTGTATTCCTGGAGAACCTCTGTTTCGTCTAATTCCAGGTACTTGGTGTAAATCTTGATAAAACCGCGGTAATAAAATGTCTGGAGTTTGTGGACTGAGTAACCCTGTTCGATTGATTTGAGCGCATCCAAAGGAATCTTGGTCGCTTCATGCACCATCTCAAGGGTGATCCCCTTGCGCTGGCGGGCCTCTTTAAGAAGGCAGGACTGATTATCCTTGCTGGGAGGGTTGGTCATTGGCATTTCCTATGTGTTCGACCATCCATTTCTCTCTGTCGACGAGAATGTCGCGCGCTTTGCTGCCGACATACGGGCCGACGATACCGCTTTGTTCCATGATATCAATCAGTCGTGCCGCGCGTGAATAGCCTAAACGTAAACGTCTCTGCAGGATCGATACAGAAGCCTGATTTGTTTCAATCACAACACGCACCGCTTCATCGTACATTTCATCATCCTGGGCGCCGTTGCCGGCGGCACTGGATGTTTGCGGTGTCGTGATGGCATCATTATACTCTGGAATCTGCTGGGGTTTAATAAAATCTATAACGCGATGAATTTCTTCGTCGGAGACATAACTGCATTGCCCGCGGGTCGGCTTGGCGTCCCCCGGCTTCATAAATAAAAGGTCACCTTTACCCAAAAGATTTTCGGCACCGTTCATATCAAGCACTGTCCGCGAGTCGACTTTGGAGGCAACTTTAAATGAAACTCTCGCCGGGAAATTCGCCTTGATGACACCAGTGATGACATCGACCGACGGACGCTGGGTTGCAAGAATCAGATGGATACCGACGGCGCGCGCCAGCTGCGCCAGACGCGTGATGGCACTTTCAATGGTCTTTGCCGAGACCTGCATCAAGTCGGCCAACTCATCGACGACGATGACCACATACGGCATGGTGTTGCCCTGCTGGTGATAACCCTTGATGTTGCGCACACCCGCCTTGGCAAGCGTGCGGTAACGGTGTTCCATTTCACTCACCACCCAATTCAGGGCGCCCGACACTTTTTTTGTATCGGTGATAACCGGACAAAGCAAATGCGGAAGATCATTATAAGCGATCAATTCCACCATTTTGGGGTCGACCATCAGAAATTTCACTTCGGCAGGAGAAGCATTAAACAAAATGGATGTGATGATACTGTTTAAGGCAACCGTCTTACCCGAACCGGTCGTACCGGCAATCAAAAGATGCGGCATATCGGCCAGATCGGCAATCAACGGTTTACCGGAAATATCTTTACCAAGCGCGAGCATGAGTTTTGATCCGGATGTACGGAATGCGCTTTGCGACAAAACGTCTTTTAAATAAACAGATGCCGAAGCGCCGTTAGGCACTTCGATACCGACGCGGTTCTTACCGGGAATGGGAGCGACAATACGCACCGACGGAACACGCATAGCCAAAGCAATGTCATCGGACAACGTCGTAATTTTCTGCACCTTAACACCTGGCGCCGGTTCAAGTTCATACCGGGTGATCACAGGACCGCGTTCGATATCAGCCACACGCACGCTGACACCAAAACTGGCGAGCGTCATTTCCAATGTCTTGGCGCCGGTGACAAGACTTTCCTCAATTTTACCGGATGAAATTTGCGGCGGGTCCGTCAATAATTCCAGCGAAGGAAGATGATATTCACCCACCATCTTTGGCGTTTCAATGGATACGTGTTCCTTCTCTTTATTTTCCTTGGGCTCGACAATTCTGATAACGGGTTTGGCAGCAGCCGCTGCGGCTTCTTTCTCGCGGGTTTCCGCCACTTCAGCCTTGGCTTTCTCGATCAAATCTTTACCTTTTAAAACCTCAGGTTTTTCCAGTTCGGAACGGCTTTTCTTGTCTGCCTTATCGACTAACTGCTTGATCTCCTGAGCCCGGCGGGTATCCATGCTTTTTTGTTGTTTTGCGGGAGAGGACGACGGCTCGCGCCAGGAAAGAATTTTCTCCCACGCCAAAAAGAACAGCTCATGAGCCGTCATGGAAACTTTGACGAATAAAGGCGTCAGCAGGAACTCGCCGGTCAAAACTAGGGCCAGGGCGCCGAGCGCGAATAAAATGATGTAAGCCCCCACGCTGCCAAAATAACGGGCCAGAAAATCAGAGACCACAAGTCCGGAAATTCCCGCGTATTCAAAATGATGGCTAGCCCCCTGGGACGTCAGGCTCAAAACTGCGCTGGCCACGCACAAGAGGACAAAAAAGCTGATGAGCTTGGCGGCCGAAAAACGGATGACACGGTTAGTCAAGCGGTTCCAGCTCCAAAAAAGCATAAATAAAACAATCAGATAAGAACTTTTACCGAAGGAAAAAAAAAGGATACCGGCGGCATACGCGCCGAAAATACGGACCCAATTTTGAGCGGGAATGTTCGGCTGTGAGGTATACCAGGAAAGGTCGGTGGGCGCAAAAGAGACCAGACTCGCCAAAAGTATTAACCCCAAAGCCAGGATGATAATACCTTTTACTTCACTGATATGGTCGTGTTTCATTGACACTCGGGGGATTTTTAAGATCGGTTGTCTTAAGGGCTTTTAAGATCAGCGGCGAGGGATCTCAATAAAATCCCCCGCCCGCTGGTAATCCCTAAAGAATGACATCCAAGGTCGGAAGACCTCAGCACATCATTTTATTCTGCTTGCTTCCTACTGAGATTGGCGCGCTTCATCTGATCAACCTCAATAAGCTTTACCTTGAACCTGTCTCCGACCTTGACCACTTCATTCACATCTTTCACATAGGTCTTGGACAATTCAGACACGTGAACCAACCCTTCACGGCCCGGAAGGAATTCAACAAAAGCGCCGAAGTTAACCACGCGCTTTACGACAGAATCATATATCTCACCGATCTCAGGCTCTTGAGTCATCCCTTTGATAAAAGCAACAGCCTTATCGAGAGCTTCTTTATCGGGAGAGGCTACGATCACTTTGCCGTCTTCTTCGATATCAATCGAAGTGACGCCGGTTTCTTCAATGATTCTTCTGATCGTCTTACCGCCGGGTCCGATCACTTCACCGATCTTCTCCTGATGGATCTGTACGGTGGCAATGCGCGGAGCAAACGGCGACATTTCCGTGCGAGGAGCAGGCATCGTAGCAACCATCTTATCCAGAATACTCAAACGAGCTTCACGGGACTGATCAATCGCTTTTTCCAAAAGATCGACGGCGATGCTGTTGATCTTGAGGTCCAGCTGGATCGCAGTAACACCGTTTTTGCTGCCGGCGACCTTGAAATCCATATCGCCGAAATGATCTTCCATACCCATGATGTCGGTGATTAGAACAGCTTTGCCTTCACCCGAAATGAGTCCGACCGAAATACCGGCTACCGGCTCCTTGATCGGAACACCGGCATCCATGAGCGCCAACGTTCCGGCGCAAACGGAAGCCATACTGGATGAACCGTTGGATTCCAAAATTTCGGAAACAATACGGATAGTATAAGGAAACTCTTCTTTGGTGGGAAGGATCGCACGGATAGACTTGGCGGCAAGCTCCCCGTGACCGACTTCGCGACGGCCGGGACCGCGCATGGGTTTCGTTTCTCCAACGCTGAAAGACGGAAAATTATAATGAAGCATAAAACGTCTGTACGCTTTTGCCTCCAAACCTTCGATCAACTGCTCGTCGGTCTTTGTTCCCAGTGTAACAATACCCAAGCTCTGCGTCTGTCCTCTGGTGAACAAGCTCGACCCGTGTGTGCGCGGCAGAATACCAACCTCGGATGAGATCGCGCGGATATCTTTGGGACCGCGTCCATCGGCGCGCATTTGCCTGTCAAAAACATTATTGCGGACAACTTCATACTGAATCTGGTCATAAACCGCCGCAACAGCTCCGGCTTTAATTTCACCGCCTTGAGGGGCAAACGATTGATAAATGCTTAAGTCTTTGGTCAGCTCTTCAAAGAGCGCTGAGATGGCGCCTTCACGCTGCTTCTTATCGGCTGTACCACCGTAAATCTCGCCGAGTTTCTTGACGGAAAGATCGCGCACCTTCTTAACAAAATCCGGATGATGCTGGACCAGCTGATACTTGAGTGATTTTTCTCCGACTGCTTTTTTTAGATCAAATTGAGCCTTAATTGAGACCTGAATTTGTTCGAACGCATACTTGAGCGCTTCTTTAATCTTGGCCTCGGGAATTTCGGTCGCCTCGCCTTCAATCATGATGATACCGTCTTTATTACCGACGACAACCAGATCCATGGCGCTTGATTCACGTTCCTTCAAATTCGGATTGGCGACAATCTGTCCGTCGACCAGACCGACACGAACAGCACCAAGCGGCCCGTTAAAAGGGATTCCTGAAATCATCAGTGCAGCAGATGCGCCTATAATCGCCGGAACATCCGCATCATTAGTACCATCGAAGCTCAAGACAGTGGCGACAACCTGAACATCGTTATAAAATCCTTCGGGAAAGAGAGGTCGGATGGATCTGTCAATAACGCGCGAATTTAAAACTTCGCTCTCCGTCGACTTACCTTCACGTTTGAAAAACCCGCCGGGAATTTTACCCGCGGCATAAGTTTTTTCCTGATATTCAACCATCAGGGGAAAGAAATCGATATCTTCTCTGACCTTACCGGCCATACAAGCGGTAACAAGCACAATGGTCTGCCCGACGGTGACCGTTACGGCACCGTGGGTTTGTTTGGCCAGTTTACCAGTTTCAATAATAAGAGTCTGCGCCCCAAAAGGGACCTCTACACGGTCTAATTTCATAGTTGTCCCTTTTATTTGCGGAGATTAAGTTTATCGAGAGTTATTTCATATTGTTTGGGGTCTTTTTGGGAGAGATAATTCAAAAGGCGTCGTCTTTTACCGATTAAGGTCAATAGTCCACGACGGGAATTAAAATCTTTGTTATGGCCTTTAAAGTGACCGTTAAGGCCGTTGATTCTCTCGGTCAACAAAGCGATTTGTACGACCGGGGAACCCGTGTCTTTGGCATGCGTTTTGTGTTTTGTGATAATGTCTGATTTTTTGTCTTTAACCAGTGCCACTTTTACTTCCTCCTTGATTGGCCTCTTTCGTGTTCTATGCCGGATCCCCTATAGATCCTTGGCGTGACTTGAACAAGACCAATATATTTTTATTCTATTTTGATTGGGGGTTATTCTACTATTGCCCCCCTAAATAGTCAAGACGAAAAACTGCTTGGGGGGATCGACAAACCCCTTCAACTAAGGGTTCAAATCAAGCACTTTGGGCAGGTGCTGATCTCCCCCGGCATTCTCCGATTGCAAAGTCATAATCCTTAGTTTTTTTTGATGCGAAATAATGAGAATCGGCCCATCGTAATCCATACTGCCGAAAGATTGCCGGAGCGTTGATTCCAAATCCTTTGCCATTAATCGTTTAGAACGAAAATTTCCCAGAATATCTTGCTGAAACTCCTCAACCACCTTGTTGATTCCAGTATTAAAACCGATACGGCTGATTAGTCCGTATGACTCAAGAAAAGGGTCGTAACCGTTGGCAGGCTGTTTTTCGGTGACTTTAAAGGCTTTCAAGGTAATTTGTTTGACATCGGTGTCTTTTAAAACATGAATTCGAGGAGCGATATCAAATGGCGACGCCATACGGTTTTGAATGCTTCTGACGATGTTTTGAATATTTACCCAGTCTCTTTGCGGGCCGGACGATTCCAGGCGGACGACAGCTTTACTCATGCGGTCAATCCTATATTCATCGATAGAATCGTATTTCCTGCCATTCGCAAAGATCTCAATGCCAGACTGCTTTTCAGACGCAAAGGCCTCTGGTCGACACGCAAGAAAGACTGCACCCAAGACATAAAAGATAATCATGCCGTCGAGATAGCGCGACAAACTCATATTTTTCGAATATTTCATTGCATCATCAATTCCGACACTCTATAATAAAAACCTTATGAATGCTTCCGCAATCGTTTTGGTTGTCGCACTCCTTTTAGCCGCAGGATTCATGTCTTTTCAATACCTTAAAGGTATCGGAAAATCCTTTCAAAGCGACGAATCGACCTCCCAACTTAACTCCACCTCACTTAAGCAGCAACAAAAACAGCAGGCAGAAGATGCCGAAGAACAGCGCAAAGCTTACATGGAAGCTGTCAAACAACGAATGCGCGATAGTCAGCGCCGTTAAAAGCCCACCTTATCTCCTTCGACTTCCCTTAAAAACGACCGAATTCAATACGATCAAAGCAAATTATTGATGTTCCCGTGATTCTAATATCCGGCGGGTCATCTCCTCTTCAAAAAGAAGAACGATTTTGGCAAGTGCCCGCGGACCAAGAAAATGGCGGATGGCAAGTTCGACGGCATTCAGACGGTTTTGCAGATAAATATAATTCGAATTGAGGGCCCCTTCCTTGCCGTCCAGGAATTTCTGCAGCTTACCTTCTTTTTCCTTCCCGGAGACATAGGAGCTGAAATCTTCAACCAACTGACGATAATCCGCCCTAGATTGGGATTGCAACTGAATCTTTTCAACATGACTTAAGATAAAGCGATCCACCTTCACCTGGGTGAATTTACGGTCGATTCTGTCGAGGCTTTCTTTGGTCGTCTTATAACACCAGACCAAATACCGCTGAATAAGCGCTTTATCTTTTGCGTTGATTTTAGCGGCCACAGGCAGGATTTCCTTACCGGTTAAACGGGCTTAAAACTGGATTTCGTTGTTCAATCTGGCAATATCATCCACGGCGTCATTGGCGATATTCTCAAGAGCGCTTCGGGCAGGCCCACCGTGAGGGTCATAAAAAGCAATACATATGATGACCACAACTGTTGTCACGAGCAGATATTCAATTACGTTCTGTCCTTGTAAATTTTTCTTAGATAGTTTATTCAGCTTGCTGGAAGTTTTCATATATTCATCCTCCGGGGAAACATCGCGACACTTATAGGGCAGCTCAAATATAACATATCCGCTGGGATAACTCAACGATTGCAATTACTACATTTTCTCTACGACGTCCCCGACATGGACCGTCTTTTTGACCTTAAGTCCTATCAGCTGGCCTTTCCGGGCAGTTACGACATCCTCGTTCTCAATCTGCATGGAGACCACATCCTGAATCACACTACCATTCTTGCCTTCAATCCGCAGGCGGTCTCCTTTTTTAATCACTCCATGATCAATTCGGATGACGCAGACTTTGATCTTATCGAAAAAATGGGTCACCGCCCCGACGGAAGGAATCTTTTTCGGCGGGGTTTCTTTAAGGGGCACTGTCTTGGATTTCTCGGAGGCCTTACTTTTTGTTTCAATGGAAGGCCGAGGTGATTTTGCAATCTTCTTGGCGACTTTTTTCTTGATGACTCGCGCTGGGGATTTTAAGACGGCGGGTGATTTTTTGACTTTACGGGGACGGCTGCCCTTCTTACGGCTGCCGGATTTTTTTCGTTTGGATTTAACAGCGCCGCCCAAAAATTTTTTAACGGCATTGAGGACTTTTTTTAAAATCGACATGGCCAAAATTTACCCTGCTACAAAACGATTTTATCGGCGACGTCGGCAATGACAGGCATGCTGACAAAACGTCCTTTCAATGAATCGATAATGCCCAAAAAGAAAAGACCGAACATGATGCCGCAAGGAATTTTTCAGCCAAGACCACGGCAGGAAAATACTCAAAAGACAGCGACTCGGATCACCGAAAGAATCAAGCGCTGTTTGGCATGCCGGTATACGAATAGATTATCAGATTTTTAAAACAAAGGATTAACACACTAAGCCGCAATTATAATAAAAGATCAACCATTTACTATTCATAATAATCAGCAGAGGAAGCGCGTAATTATCAGCCGCCTTACTTAACTTCGATGAGAGAATTGATATCTCCGAAAGAATTTCTTTCCTTCATGGTATTCTGAGGATCTTCCTGCCATTTCCCGTCGATGATGAACTGATACTTGTAAATGCCCGGCTTTAAAGCCAAGTTTATCTTCCAACTGCCGTTCTCATTATTCATGCGGCAAGACTCATCCAAGGACCAGTCATTAAAACTTCCTGTCACATAGACGGACTGGGCTTCCGGCGCTTCCAATGCGAATGTCGTCGATAAGATATCCTGCGTTTCTTGTTTGACTAACTCTCTCATACGCTGAGAAAGACCACTGGGGGCTGCGACCGACTCCTGTGGAACCGATTCGGCTATCTCCACCCGCTCTCCTCTTTCAAAAAGGATCAATTCCTTGGCAAGACTGAAATAATCTTTAGAACCCCGGCAGTATTTGTCATATTTAATGACCGACTCGCCCATGACCGCCGATTCTTTAAGCTTGACGTTGATGTGAATGATCGTTGAGATTAAAATCCCCTCGAATTTTTCCTTCATCTTGGCCAGCATGGCGAATGAATGACGCAGTCGTGAATCGAACATCGTGATCAAAACCCTGCATGTGACCGGATGATTCAGACGATCGCGGATCAGATTAATGATGTCCATCAAATGATCGACACCCTGCATTGAAAAACGGCTTGTTTCAACCGGAATCATGACCTCGTCGCTGGCGCGAATCGCGTTGACCGTGAGAAAACCAAGGCTCGGAGGGCAATCAATCAATACATAATCATACTGATCCTTGATGGTGTTGATGACTTCGATTAATTTCAATTCACGCCCGATTTCATCCGCCAGTTCCTGTTCAAGAGTACCGACAAGAATGTTCGACGGTACAATATCAAAATTTGCGTCGACCTTCTTGATGATGTTTTCAATTTTGAGCTTACGCGGAGTAAGTTTTGAAATGACGTTATAAAGGCTGTTTTGATCGTCGATGTTCAAACCCAACGTGGCGTGGGCCTGGGGGTCAAGATCGATCAAGAGCGTTCTCTTGCCGTTCAATCCCAGCGTCGCGGCCAAGTTGATCGACGACGTTGTTTTACCACAACCCCCTTTTTGATTTGCAATCGAAATAATTTTCATATGAATCTATCTCCCTTTTAATTTGAGAAACTTATATCATCGACGAGAACAATACCTTTTTTGCTCTGCACGTTCCAAGACTCAAGAACAAAAGACAAATCCGTTACGCTTGTCAAATCCGTCAGGTGAAATTTTTCAAGAGGAATACTCACATGCTGCCAATCCACGCCTATGTCCTGAAGAAAATATGTGGACGTTTCATTCTTCTGATTGGACAGGATCAATTTGACAACACCCGGATAACCGGTTTCCATACCGCGAATCGAAACATTTAATTTGCTGAATTTAGAAATATCTTTTGTGGGGATAGTTAGCGCAAATGTCTTGACGGGCGGGTAGGGATAACCCAAATCATAAACAATTCTGATCGGATTATTGTTCAAGGAATAGACGACACGATTTTTTAAATCCACCTGCTGGCGGTTTAAGAATGCCGTAAATCCATAAAAGGTGCTCGCCAAGATAAAGAGCGTGATAACGATGTTCATCGCCAACCACGCGGAATTCATTTTCTTTTTCTTGATCTCTTGAACACTGCTTTTCTTGCCGAGGTAAACCTTGGCAAGATGGTCATAAATTTCGTCGCGGTTCATAATTTATTCAAAGTGAGGAATTAATAAGGATTACAAATCAATCATATCAAATCTTTTTGAAATTCAAACTAATATATCTTTTTTTTATACTAATATTCTTCATTTTTCTCGACGAGAAATACAATATTGATAAAACCGTAGCACAAAATTGAAAGAATTATTTTTCATAATCGATCAAACGCAACATGAAGCGAACAAGAAAGATACAAGCGGGAATTCTCAACATCACAAATTTTTGTCGTCTGTAAAGAAAATCGCAATAAAAAGGGAGCCCCCGCATTTTCATACGAGGGCTCCCTGAACAACCTAACAACACGTTGATTTTAAATTAGAATGTAACGGCAACGTGTGCGATGGCTTGCGAAGCAGTCTTACGGCTTACGGAAGCCGTTTCAGCAAACGCATCACCCGGCAAGAACATACCCAGGCTCAAACCGAAAAGAACATCTTCGGTGTAGTTATACATAATGTCCGCATCGATCTCTTGTCCAAGATGACGATTCGACGTGACAGCCGTACCGGAAACTGAGCTTCCATCAGGCTGAACGAGGAAGGATCCTGAACCTAAACCGCTCGGTGTACTGCTCAACTGACGATCCAAAGATTCAACAGACCAAAGCTGAGTCCAGCTCAACTTCGTCGTGACATCTTCGATCGGTGTAATTGCAGCTGAAACTTCGGCAATATGCGCGTTAGTTAAGTTAAACAACGCATTGTAAATCTTGCCGCTGGCTTGAGCTTCGAACATCGGATCCCAGCCGTTGAACTTGCTTCTTTTTGCACCTGCACCTGTAACGTCTGTAGCATTTGGATCAGCATCACCGGAGACGAAAGTATAAACACCCTGGACAACAGGCTTATACTTCTCAACATCTTCCTGTGTAACCTGGTAATTGATGATACCCTGTACTCCAAGAGCATCACGTCTCTCGTTAACAGTACTACCCGTACGGACACCGGTCTGCCAAGCAACTTCACCCTGTACGTTTAACCCAGATATAGGATTCGTACTAGCTCTCAAGCCAGGCACATAAACCTTATCTGTCTTTGCTCTCGGAGATGAAGTGGAAGTATTGCTGGATCTGTCAATCTTGCCAAAGAAATAAGCTTCGACGACTGAATTCATATCATCGCCAAGCTGATAATTGGCATTGACACCGAAGAGATCGACATCATCATTCTTCGCGCCGGTACTGCGAACACTAGTGGTCGAAATCACACCACCAGTAAGGTTATTTGCGTTCTCCTTTGACACAAAGAGATCAACAGTCAAAGGCTTGTAATCCAAGACGACTTTAACAGCGTCATGGGCAGTAGCTAAAGTCAAATCGCCAGCGAATCTGCCGATGTTGCCGCTACCACTGTTGTTCGGACCACCATCACCGATGATGAATCCGTTACCATAGTGGAGAATCTGTCGACCAACAACCACCGTCAAGGGAGAATACAAAAATTCTCTCAAAGTAACATAGGCGAGGTTGATGTCCACAACATTTCTTCCACCATCAATAGTGAACGTATCGCTGTTCGTGTCTGTGACTTCAATGGTTGAACCACCCCAAGCTCTTTCATTTAACAACTGAACAGTAGCTTGGACATTGTCGGACAGATCAGCGTCAACACGAAGCAGAGTCTGGGTCAGACCAAAACTCTGATTGCGACGATTGTTGTTGACCTGGCTACCGAGATCGAAACGATCTCTGTAGATGTAAGAAGAATCAATCTTTCCGCTTACTTTTACATTTTGCACAGCAGCGAAGGCCGGGGACGCTAAAAGCGCAACAGCGGCAATCGCCAAAGTTAATTTACGTAACATTGTTTCTCCTCCAAAAAGTTAGGGGTTAGTTTTGGCTTATTAAAACCTTCCCCAAATATATGATCACTAGGAATTTATATGGCCTAGATAATTGCATCTTTATAGGCCCTTTGCAGATGATCTCTTGACTTTAAAAGGTCCATCCCTCCTTTCTGTGTCAGTTTGAAATCACCATAGGGTTAAGTGTGAACGTATTCTCACATAGTGATCTGGGAGTGTCAATAAATTTTCAGAATTTTTTCCCTGCTTTATTTATAATTTCAAGAAATCGCTTTCTTGCCGTTTTCCAGACGAGAAAACACTTTTATTGTGGCAAGCAATTGTTTTGGACTGAACCAAAAGATGTTGGAATATATATAGAAATATCAGATTTAGAAAATTTTAACGGTTATTCATCCATTTTGAACGACTCCATAACGAGTCAATCCGTTACCCCGAATTTTGACAAGTGGAACGGTCTATACGTGAAAACGAACTCTGGAAATTTCCCCATAAATTGGTCCCGCCCTGGCAAATTTCCGAGCTCAAGCGCTGCGATTACCGGCTAAAAACAGAAAGACTGCAACTAATTATCAATATAACAATTAGTTGCAGTCTTTGTTGTTTTATAACAATGCGGATTTAATTACTAAAACCCTATCTGCGTGTCAATAACACATCTTCCTTCAAAGGCGCCGTCATACCAACGAGCAACCAAACATCAGACACAGGCGTAATATTCAAAATAACCGGGGAAAGTCCGCGAATCCCTTCCTGCTCGAATTTATTGACCCATACAGGGTCAATGTTCATGTCGATCCCGGTGCCATCCTTACGGATGGTCCAGATCATGCCCTCCGTATTAAGATTGATACCACCGATCTCATTGGCTTGTGAGACCGCTTCCGGAGTTGTGGAATCAAAAGCAATTCTTCTCATAGCCACTTCATGGTTCTGGGCTGAGAAAGTGGCGATCGCCTCTTCGATCATTTTCGCCGGAATAGCGATATCGTCTTTGATGCCTTCCCATTGATATGTATTACGGACCCTTTCGTTCTTGTAAAGATCGGCCGCCAGATAAGCCTTGGCCAGATTACGCTCATCAAGCGTTACGAAAGACAGCCCGTGGCCCAAGTAAGACTGAAGGAATAGATAATTCCCAGGCCAGGCGGTGTTCATCCCCACGTCGACCTTCGTCACATCGATTCCGACTTCTTTGAGAACATCCATCGCCTTTTGCAGACTGTCCGGAGTCTTAATGCTGTTAAATTGAATGGAGATATTGAAACCTTCATCAATCAAAGATTTGATCGTTTCCATTTCAACCCGGAACAATGCCTTCAACTGAGCATCCCCCATCAAGGCCTCGAGACCGTTGTATCCAAGGGGAGGATTAACTTCTTCCTGCTCGAACACCTCATGTCCCAAAAGACTGTGGGCATCATCGCTCTGCATATCAGATGTTTCATAAACCATTTTTGTATTGGGATGAACCATTCTTGCCGTGATCCGGCCTTTGATCTCATGACGCAGCACGTCCACAGCCGACTTGCTGTCCGTTTGCTCAATCAGCCGCTCAATTTCTGCGACAGTTTCAGCGTCGAGCTTGCCGCGGCTTTCCGGGTTATCATATGCCAGAAAAGCCGACGGATAAACGCCGAGATCTCTGTACAAATCGTTGGCACGGACGGTTTCATTAAATTCAATCGGAGCAATGTCCGCATGATCCTGAGGCTTCACGTTAATTTTGCTGGCGGTTTCCGGAAGATCGACGGAAACATCCAAACCGCCTCTGTAGATAGAGCGACGACTGAAGTCGGCAGTGACCTTCTCACCGCTGGGTACAGCAGCAAGACGTTCAATACCGGAAGTAGCTTTGATCACTGGAACTCTTAACTTTTCAGAAATGGCCTTGATCACATCAGCTAATTTGTCATCTGTATAAATAATAGCCCCCAGGCGCGAGAGCTGCTCTCTGACTTTATCATCGGTGGCATATTCAAACAAAATCCCATCATGGACAAAAATGAAATCCCCGACGTAAGTCTTGGCCAGATCTTCACGGTTCGTCACTTGGTATAACGGACGGACAGCAGCGCCTTTTTCCAAGTTCGACTCAAAATTACTAGAAAGGACTTCCGCAGAAGCAATGGCATCAGCTTCGATCCTGCCGTGTTTCAAGGTCGCACTTGCCGAACGGGTAATGGCAGGAACCGTACCCAGATAATCCGTTCCGGCATAGCCGCCGGTTGACCCCAGCAGCATCAAAATTTCTTCCGCCATATCGGGATCCACTGTTACGAGATTGACCAGCGCCTGGCCGCACAGCCCGCACTTGATGCCGTATTCTCTGGCCATATTCACAACGTGGCGGATGGATTCAATAACAAACGGATGAGCTTCATTAAAGAGCTGTCTCATTCTCGGATTGTCTCTGTCAGCCCCGAGTGTCAATTGCGTCAAGTCATTGGTGCCGAAAGAAAGGAATCCATGACGATTAATGTCGACATTATATTCACTCTTGAACCATGCTTTCGTTTTGTCTTCATGCTTTTTCAAAACTTTTATGAATTCTTCCGCCTGCACGACATTGCTCGGCAGCTCGGTCATCTGGCCGACTTCTCTTAGATACACCGGACGGCCTTTTTCCTGGCTGAACGCCTTCTCTTCCTCAAAAAGTATGGTCAGCAGCTGATCCAGCTCTTTTGGCGTTGAAACGAAAGGAAACATGAAACCGATATTTTTGTATCCCTTTTCCACAAGACGTAGAAGCATGCGGATCTCTTCGACGAGGATGACTTTATTTTCAGGCCTTAAAAGCCAGCGGGCTCCCCGCTCGCCGACCATGGTTGCCGATTCCGCGACGGGGTCGAAAATCCTGGAACCAATGAGCTCCGCCGCCTCGTTCTTCTTAAAATCGATACTGCGGTAGACAACAGTATTGTCAGTCTGACTGTTGGCCGCGGCCATGGTACCTACAGCGCCGCCATGCACGGCATCAAAAAATTCGTTGTAGGAAATATAGCCTCCGACCTGTTTTGTTAATCGGCCGAGTTCTTCGCCGTGTTCTCTCATCAGGTTGATGTCAAACTTCTCATAGATCGTCAAACCTTCTTCAAAAGATTTAAGACCACTTTCAATAAGCTTCTCTGTAACATCCAAGGGGATGTTCAGTCCCTGTCGCCGAAGTTCCAAACGACGATCCAAGAAAGACTTATACTTATCAAGGGCCTGTTTCTCCGAAGGACTCAAAGCGTTGAAATAATTGGTTGCAGCCTCGTCCCCAGCGATTGTTTTGAGGTAATCTTCCACCACCAAGAGATCATAGGCACGGCCCGCACGCGGATTAATATTCTCTTCTGCATAAGCAAATTCACCGCGCATCAGAGCTACTCCATAATATCCGTCATATTGGGACATCTTAGACATCGCCAGCATTGGATGCGGCATCCCCATAATGTAACCGATCTTTGTATAGATATCAGGAAGACGCTGCAAATTGATTTCGATGTCGCGGGTGCTGACAGGCAGCTCACCTGCATAAATAGTTCCGAGTCCGGTTTCTTCGTTGGCATTGGCATCGACGGTGACAATGTTGCCGCTCGTATTCAAATACTCACTAAGTTCGTTGGCTCTCTGAACGCCGTGTATATCAACCAATTTATCAAGCCATCCCTGGACACCGACAACGGTCGCAATACCCAACTCACGGGAAACAACAGCCGCATGAGAGGTCGCACCGCCGGAATTGGCGATAACACCCATGACGTTCTTGTATTTTAAAGTATCAATGTAATCCGGCGTTGTTTCATTAGTACGAATAATGACTTTTTGTCCCGAATCCGCCAAACGCTTGATTTCCTCAAACTGATGAGTCAAATCCATCGATTCATCAATCTTATAAATCACACCCGAAAAACTATTGCGGGTCGGTATCCCCTGCACCAGTTGATCCCCGGCAAAAATATTGGACAACTGGCCGCCAGGCATTTCAATGCGTTCTCTTTTTTGACGTATCGCGTCCAGATCCACTGTTTTCACATAGGTATAATTGATCCTGATCATCCCAGGTTCTTTGACATCGCCGGTCACGTTTGAAGATCTACGCTGGACAGTTACAGCTGTGTGCGGCTTGCCAAAATTTGTTCCGACAGCCCCTTCCATGTCAATCAAATGTTCAAATCCTTTTGATTTTTCCATAAACTCGAGGGCGATATTGCGAACCTGCTCTTCTGTGGCGGAAAATTGGTTTCTCAGTTCTTCCGGAACATCTGTAAACATCGTTTTAATCTTCAAATCCGAGGATAGCGCTTTAAGAAGATGCGCCAATCTATTCAATGCCCCCCTATCATACTGGAACAGAGCCATCTCCTCCTCGGAGACCGCAATAGAAGACGTTAGATCGACCCTTTCTTTAATAAGCCTGTCCAACACATCCTTGACGGAACTGAGATTTGCTCCTTCCGCCAAATGCATACGATTATACAATTCATTATTTCCATATCCTTCAAAAGTTCGGACATCGCTGGTATTTAAAAGCTTCACAAACATACCCACTGTTTGGTCGTCCAACTCAAGCTCTTGTATAACCGGGACTACGTATACGGTTTGCACCAACTTGGTCCCTAACGTGCGTGCAAGAATGTTGATGTGCGGACCGTCTTCATCTTCGAATACATGAACAAGAAACGAATCGGGCATAACCGCCCCTTGAACAATCGATTCACCTATTCCATAGTTAGTCGTTATGACGGCGACGCGCCCTTTGTTAAAATATTCTTCCACAGGAATATTTTGAAAACCCATACCCGTCCAGTTCGTTGTAATTTCGTGCCCCATTACTACGAACGAAATATCAACGCCAGCCATGGGCATAAACGTAACCCCCATCGCAATGTTATCGAGTTTTGTAAACTCTTCTCTTGAAGCTTTAACTAAATCAACGGCATCGGAAAATCCGTTACGCTCCAAAGCAGACATTAATTTCAGCGAAGATATAATCAAAATATTTTTCTCTAAGAACGCCTTAGCAACTAATTGGTCGTCGGCATTTGCACTCGCTTTCAACTTTTCAATAATCGCCTTTGTCAATTCCTTCTGCGGAAGTATCTTGCCGAAAGAAGAGAAAACCATCATGCCGTCGCGATAACCAAGAACGCGGGCAGTATATAGGGAAATAACGCAGTCTTTCCAACGCTTGACTGCGGCTTCTTCGCCAATCACCCCCAAATATGTGTCATGCTGTCCGGCATTGGCCCCCAAGGTAATCCCCTCCAATTCCGGAACTTTTAAAGAAATATCTTCCGCCCGGCCTGAGCTGCGAACGGCAATGGACGGCTGCTGCGTAATCTTAACCAGCCGCTGATACCCCTCGCGAATTGTCTGCTCAATTTCGGCGGGAACCGGTGTCTCGGCAATCAGAGCACGAATCTTTTTCCCTGCTTCTTCACGAGCCGCTTCATCGGAAGCATCTAATTCCTGTGTGATTCTGTAAATTTCCGAAAGCAACTTGGGATCAGACATCAAGAAATCCACGGAAGCCGTTGCTGTCCCGGAAAAACTGCGAAAGTTTGTCTTAGGATTTTCTTTCCACGACAAGGCGATTTCATGGGATTTTCCTCCGACCATGCTTTTGCCCGTCGGCTTATCCAGTAACGATGACTCCTCATCCCATAAAACGTGCTTGGTCCTCATGAGTTCAACTTTGGCAGCGAAATCGGTAGGAATACCGCCTGATTCATCTGATGTAATCTTCAAATCGACCCCGGTTTCTATTGAAACAAATTCTCTGCCAGAAGAAAGAGAAGATGCCAATTGTTCGGGAGTACCCGAGAGGTCCGGGTTTGAAGCTGCTCCTGTAGCGAGAATACCGCCGGAAAAATATTTTCTCGGTATCATCTTGCCGTCGGCGGCATCGATGTCTTCTTTAACGTAATTGAAAACACCTTTTTGGAAGGCTTTTAAATATTGCTCATAGATCTGCTGCTTGACCGTAGGATCATTGATGTCGATGCCATTGACCTTACTCTGGTCAGCATAAATCCGGTTCAGTAAGGCCTGCTTCAAATTCTTTTTGTACCAGCTGGCTAAAATGATGGAATTGAAAATCTGACGGAGATTGGCAAAATTTTTACCGGAGTTGACTTCTTTTTCTATCTCGGGAAGAACAATCTCACGGATAATCTGAGACGAGACATTGTTGGCCGGCGTGTTCACGGGTTCTTTATTTTCTTTAAATGCCAAATAGTCTTCTTCCAGCATGACACGCAAATGCGACTCAACAACGAATGCCGTGTTATTGCGCTCGAAAATACTCGCCTTGTCGGCCACGATCCATACTTTGTTGAAAGTATTCAACGCTATGTCGGTGGTTCCGTACTCCTTCTGGGCTTTGGCGTAGACCTTGTCCCAAAAACTTTTTCCCAACTGTTGTTCAGGATAAATAATGGAAGCGGTGAGCTGTTTTAAAATGTAATCCTGCGCGAGGAGATCACGGCCCATATCGGTCTGGGACAGTGCTTCGGGAATGGTTTTATCTTTTTCATATGGAGAGAGGTTGACCCAAACATCTTTTTCGGGAAGCGCCAGACTTGCCAAGAAATACTTGATTAGCCTTTCACCTTCTTTTTTCAAAGCGTCCCCGCTTAATTCATCCTGACCGGGATCTACAATGAAATTAAAGAGAAACGGGTTATCTTGATGGACAACTAATCCTTTGATGATAGCAGGCTCGAAGGATTTACTTAAACCAACCATGGTTCCCGGCTCGGGGAGACCTAAACCGCCGGCAAAAACTTGGGAAGGAACGACAGTAACAAAAAAGAAACATAAAATGAGAAAACAGTTAAAGAGCTTCTTTAACATTTAGGTGATCTCCACATGGTTTTGGGTTTGTTATTGAAAAGCAATAAAGAATACCATATCTTTCCGGTTTTTTCCACTAATCTTACAGATATAACAGACTGGTATTGCTATTTTTAAATGGGGTTCTTTACAATTTCTTAATATACAAAAAAGCGCCCCCGGACCGAATCGAACGGTCAACCTAGGCCTTAGGAGAGCCTCGCTCTATCCAAGTTGAGCTACAGGGGCACGTTTTTTAAAATTGTCGTCGTGGAGGGAGTGACTTAAGGTGTAGCTGCTTTCTTTTCTCTGTATACTTCCAACGCATTCAAAAACTCTTCCGGCGGTTCATAGCCAAGAATTCTAGCCTCATCCAAATATTGAATAGCTTCCTTATATTTGCCATTCTTTGTCATTAAGATAGCTAAGTTGACAAGCGCATCCATATAATCCGGGTTATTGGCAACGGCGGCTTCGTATGCACCCACCGCATCCCCGTCTTTTTCCATGGCGGCATAAACGTTCCCTAAATTATAGTATGCTTTGGCATGCTTGGGATCGGCCTCAATCGCTTTTTTATAATGGCCGATCGCATCAAGAAACTGACCTTGCGTTTCGCTTAAGAAACCAAGATTAAAATAACCTTCGGCGTATTTGGGGTCGAGCTCAACCGATTTCTGATAGCTTTGCGCGGCCTCTTTGGTCTGCCCTAAAAGCTGGTAGACCACTCCAAGCTTGAATACAGCCTCAGCCGCGTCAGGCGCCGCCTGCACATCTTGCTGGGCATACGCCAGGGCTTGATTGAACTGGCCGGTTTTAACGCATAACTCCGCCAAATGCCGAAAAGCCGTTTTATCAGGACCGTTCGCCTCGAGATAATGCCGAAAGCTTAGAATGGCCTGGGCCCATTCCCCCTTGCCTTCATACGCTATGGCTTCAGCCCAAAAATTTGCCGGCCCCGAATTGGCCTTTGCAGTGGAAACGGTATTGGATTTAAAATTCGTGAAAAATAAAATTGAGGCAACGCACACGATCCCTGCCAGCCAATAAAAGGAATTGGGTAAATGACGTGAACTGGAATGCGATGATGCTTTCGTCACGGTGCTCTATGCCTCGAAGTGGAAACCACGGTAATGTGCGGTTATTCGTATTGAATAAGAGAATGGATAGGATAATCTTTAAGCTTATTCTTACCGTTTAAGAATTTCAGCTCGACCACAAACGCCACGCCGACGATCTTGGGCTTGAATCCTTTAAGCAGGTCCGTAACCGCCTTAATCGTCCCGCCGGTCGCCAAAAGATCGTCCACTATAAGAATGCGGCTCTTGGGACGAAACGCATCTTCATGAATTTCGAGCGTGTCCGTGCCGTATTCAAGTTCATACGTAATGCTTTTGGTCTTATACGGCAGCTTACCTTTCTTACGCACCGGGACAAAACCGACGCCAAGGGCGTATGCCAGCGGAGCGCCGAAAATAAATCCGCGTGATTCAACACCGACGACATAATCGATTTTTTCTTTTTTGTATTTTTTAACAAGAAGATCGATCGATTTTTTAAAAGCTTTCTTGTCTTGGAGCAGAGTGGAAATATCTTTAAAAATAATTCCTTCCTGCGGGAAGTTCGGAACATCACGGATGACTTTTTTTAATTCTTCAGACTTCATAAGACCTCGTAGACGAATGAGCTGTTGTTAGTGCCTGATAGAAGCGATCGACTGCCCCTTGACAACCTTGGGACGAATCACTTCTTTGACCGGAAGTTTTGCCTTGCCGTGGCTGATCTGATAAAGGTGTTCCAGCCCCAGACGCCCCATTTCAACCAGCGGCTGCGCCACCGTCGACAAACGGATGGGCGCGCTTAAATTGATCGGATTATCGTCGAATCCGATGAGCGACAAATCGTGTGGAATTCGCAATTTCTTCGTTTTGGCGACATCCATGACTTCGAGCGCCATGACATCGGAGGCGGCAAAGATCGCCGTCGGGCGGTCTTTAAGCCTCAATAACTGTTCGGCGGCCGCGCGCGCGGGTGTCCGCAGAAAATCACCGTTCTTAATGTAACTGGCCGGTACGCTGATCTTGTGCCGTTTGAGGGCATCATTAAAACCGTCCAAACGCGCCTGCCCCGCCTGCGTGTGCAGATCACCGGCGATAGTGGCAATTTTCGTGTGCCCGAGCTCAATCAAATGTTCGATAACATCGAAAGAAGCCTTGTGATTATCGATGCTGATGCAGTTGATGGGCTCATCGAAACGGTTATTGAGAACCAGCGTCGGCATGCCCTTCATGATGGATTTCTTGACGACAGCGATATCGCGATCAATATCGGCAAAAAGGATGCCGTCGACAAAATTGCGGTCCAGCAGAGTCGGGTCCAGCCATTCGGAATGGTCTTTGCGGCTGACGATATGAACAAGAATATCAACATTGAGACGGCTGGCCGCCAGATTGACTCCCTTGGCAATCTCACCGGAAAAATAGGAATCGAAAATATCCTGGAACTGGGGAATGATAAGAACGTAGATATGTTTACGACGGGTGGCGACCATGTTAATCGTTAATCGTTTCCTGGTCCTTGATGACTTGGCGCAATTTCTTGATCGTGGCTTCTTCAAGCTGCCGGACGCGTTCACGGGAAACACCCAGCTTCTCGGCGATCTCGGCAAGCGTGTACAATTCACCATCTCCCAGGCCGAAACGCATTTCGATGATTTTGCGTTCGCGTTCAGAGAGGGAATTCAAAATCATTCTGGCGCGTTCCTTGTTGAAGAATACTTCAAGCTGTTCATCGGGAGCGGCCATGCTTTCATCTTCAATAATATCTTTGACCTGACCATCGCCGTCTTCCCCGATGGGGGCGTCCAGACTCGACATCTTGGCGATCGAACCTTCCAGCTCCTTGATTTTATCGACGGGAACCTGTAGTTTCTTGGCGATTTCACCCATGCGCGGCTTACGTTTAAGCTTGTGGGTCATCTCTTCGATGGCTTTTTTATATTTCAGGATCTCCTCGTTCATGTAGACCGGAACGCGGATCATTTTTCCCTGATCGATGATCGCTCTGGAAATACCCTGCTTGATCCACCAGGCGGCATATGTAGAAAAACGGAAACCACGATTGGGGTCGAACTTGTCGACGCTCTTCATGAGGCCGATGTTGCCTTCCTCAATTAAATCACTTAAAGGAACACCGAGATTGGAATATCTTTTGGCGATGCTGATTACAAGACGCAGATTGGAACGGATCATCTGATCGCGCGCCTTCTTGTCCCCTTTTTGAATCCTCTTGGCAAGATCAATTTCTTCCTGCGCGGTGAGAAGCGGGATGGGACGTACGTCTTTGAGGTATGCTTTGATTGATTCCATATTGAAGTATGAAGTAGGCTGTATGCAGTAAACAGAAGACATCCTTCTGCCAACTGCTTACTGCATACTGCCTCTTTACATTCTATTATTCTAACGCAATTATTTTCTTTTTGTAACTTTCTTTGCTTTTTTTACCGACGCGGTTTTGCTTTTGGTCTTATCCGCGATGGCGGCCTGAGCGGCAGCCAAACGCGCGATCGGAACGCGGTACGGTGAACAGGACACATAGTTCATGCCGGCGCGATGGCAGAACTTAACGCTTTCAGCTTCCCCGCCGTGCTCGCCGCAGATACCTATCTTGATTCCCTTGCGGGCCGCGCGGCCGCGTTCAATACCGTGCTTGACCAAAAGACCGACACCTTCCTGGTCCAGGCTCTGGAACGGATCATCCCTGAAGATTCCTTTACCGCCGTCTTTTTCGGTCGCCACATACGTCGGTAGAAAACGTCCGGCGTCGTCGCGTGAAAGACCGAGCGTCATCTGGGTCAGGTCGTTTGTTCCGAAGCTGAAGAATTCAGCAACTTCGGCGATCTGATCAGCCAGCAACGCCGCGCGCGGAATCTCGATCATTGTACCGACCAAGTAAGGCAATGTGACACCGGCCTGCTTGATCAAACGATTAGCCACCTCACGGGTCTGATCCGCGAGGATCTGGAATTCTTTCTTATCCATTGTGAGCGGGATCATGATTTCCGGTAAAACTTTGATGCCTTCCTTGCGGCACTTGATTGCAGCCTGGATGATGGCTGTGATCTGCATCTCCAGAATTTCCGGATATGTGATGCACAGACGGCAACCGCGATGACCAAGCATCGGGTTGGATTCATGCAACTGCTCGCAACGATGACGGATTTTATCGGGAGCCATGCCTGTAACTTTGCTTAATTTTTCGATACCGGCGTGATCCTTCGGAGTGAACTCATGAAGCGGCGGGTCGATCAAACGGATCGTAACCGGGAAACCGTTCATCGCCTTGAAGATGCCGTAAAAGTCATTAGTCTGGAACGGCAGCAACTTGGCGAGTGCGGTCTTGCGGGTTTCAAGCGTTTCCGCGACGATCATTTCCTGGATCGCCAGGCGGCGTTCTTCGGTGTCGAAGAACATATGCTCGGTACGGCAGAGCCCGATACCTTCAGCGCCCATCTTGATGGCGTTGAGCGAATCGTACGGCGTATCCGCGTTGGTGCGGACATTGATCGTACGGAATTCATCCGCCCATTTCAAAATGGAATAATACGAATGAGGAAGTTCCGGGGCCTTCAAAGGCAGATCGCCTAAATAAATTTCACCGGCCGAACCGTCGAGCGTGATGAAATCACCCTGCTTGATCGGCTTGCCATTCACCGTCATGGATTTGGACTCATAATTGATATTTAACGCTTCACATCCGACGATGCAGCATTTACCCCAACCGCGGGCAACGACGGCTGCGTGGCTGGTCTTACCGCCGGTCGCGGTCAAGATACCTTTGGCAGCGTGCATACCGCCGACGTCTTCCGGACTGGTTTCTTTACGGACCAGGATGACAGCCTCGCCTTTGCCGCCTAATTTCTCGGCTTCAGCGGCTGTGAATACAACTTTACCAGCGGCAGCGCCGGGAACGGCATTGATACCGCCGCCCAAACGGATCTTCTTGAGCTGATCGCCCGTGGTCTTTGTCGTATCGATGACCGGGTAGAACAAACGTTCGATGTCGTCGGAAGAAATGCGGTTAACAGCCTGTTCTTTAGTGATGACAGGCTTAACAGCCAGCTCTGCCCACTTTTTCGGGAGGTAACCCTTCTTAACCAGATTATTGGCTTCCGCTTTGCTTAACAACGGCTTGGTCGCATGATCAAGCGCGATGCTGAAGGCAGCCGCCGGTGAACGCTTACCTGTGCGGCACTGAAGCATATACAACTTCTCGTCTTCGACGGTGAATTCGAGGTCCTGCATTTCCTTATAATAAGATTCCAGGATCGCACGCACTGCGCAAAGCTGATCATAAGCTTTAGGCATCGTGTCCTGCAGCGTCGAGAGTTTAAGCGGCGTACGGATACCGGCAACGACGTCTTCGCCCTGGGCGTTGATCAGATAATCGCCGTAGAAAGTGTTCTCGCCTGTGTTCGGATCGCGGGTAAAGCAAACGCCCGTACCGCTATTATCGCCTTTGTTGCCGAACACCATCTGCACGACATTGACGGCCGTACCTTTAAGGTCGGTGATCTTCTCGACACGACGGTAGGTCTGGGCTTTTTCCGCTTCCCAGCTGCTGAAGACGGCCATGATAGCGCCCCATAACTGCTTCCAGGGATCCTGCGGAAAATCTTCGCCTTTGTTCAACTTATAAAACGCTTTAAACTGATCGCACAATTCTTTGAGCTTCTCGGCGGGAATTTCCGGATCGGTCTTAACACCGAGATGATGCTTCATTTCATGAAGCATATCTTCCATCGGCTGTTTGGAAAGGCCCATGGCGGTCGAAGAAAACATCTGGATAAAACGGCGGTAGGAATCATAGGCGAAACGCGCGTTGCCGGTTTTCTTGGCCAAACCTTCGACGGACTTGTCGTTCAAACCGAGGTTCAAAATTGTTTCCAACATACCGGGCATCGAACGGGCGGCACCGGAGCGGACGGACACGAGCAACGGATCCTTCTCGTCACCCAGCTTTTTGCCGGTGACTTTTTCCAATTTAAGGACGGCTTCGCGGACTTCCTTCTCGAGACCGGCCGGAAGTTTTTTGCCGAGTCTGTAATATTCTTCACACGTCTGGATCGATACGGTGAAACCGGCCGGAACCGGGATGCCGATCGATGTCATTTCCATGAGGCCGATGCCTTTGCCTCCCAACACATTTTTCGTCAAGTCTTCGCCTTTAGCTTCCGCTTTTCCGGCGCCGTAAGAGAACACATGTTTTTTTGCCATTTGTACAACTCCTCGTGTTTGATTTGGTTAAATGCGGATTTATATTCGTTTATTTCAAATTTTCCGTCAGATAATTCTTCAATTGAGCAAGAGCGATGCGGTCCTGCTTCATGGTATCACGGTGACGGACCGTGACCATCTGGTCTTCAAGAGACTGAACGTCGACGGTGACACAGAACATCGTACCGATCTCGTCCTGGCGGCGGTATAATTTGCCGATCGCCGCCGTGTCGTCGTACACACACACCATATCTTTCTGCAGATCCTGTTTGATTTTCCGGGCGACACTGACGATCCCCTCATTCTTCTTGAGAAGCGGAAGAACGGCCACCTTGATCGGAGCAAGCTTCGGATGAAATCTCATAACAATGCGAGTTGCGTCATTGACGGTTTCTTCATGATACGCGTCCACAAGAAACGCCAGCGTTCCGCGGTCGCAGCCGCCGGAGGGCTCGATGACGAACGGATAAAACTTTTCATTGGTGACAGGATCTCGATACTGCAAATCTTTGCCGGAGAATTTTTCGTGCTGTTTCAAATCGTAGTCGGTGCGGTTGGCGATGCCTTCGAGCTCGGACCAGCCGAAGGGAAATTTATATTCGACGTCGGTACATCCGGCCGCGTAATGGGCCAATTCCTGGTCGTCATGTTTTCTTAGCTGAAGATTTTCTTTTTTGATGCCGTGATCGACATACCACTGATAACGGGCATTGATCCATTCTTCATATTTTGCGGGAGCATCCTCGGGACGACAGAAATATTCGATCTCCATCTGTTCGAATTCGCGGGTGCGGAATGTAAAATTGCCCGGCGTGATTTCGTTACGGAATGACTTGCCGATTTGGGCGATACCGAAAGGTAGTTTGCGGTGAGTAGCGTCAACGACGTTTGCGAAATTGACGAATATCCCCTGCGCGGTTTCGGGACGGAGGTAAACGACTGAACTTGAATCTTCCATGGCGCCGACGTTCGTTTTGAGCATCAGATTAAACGCGCGAGGTTCAGTGAATTCCGTCCCGCCGCAGCTCGGACATTTGCCTTTGAGATGATCCTGGCGGAAACGGCGCTTACATTTTTTACAATCGACTAAAACATCGGTGAAATTATCAGTGTGACCGGAGGCTTTCCAGGTCATGGGATGCATGAGAATGGATGCGTCGAGCCCGACGACATCTTCGCGCTGGTGGATGACGGCCTGCCACCAGGCTGTTTTAACATTGCGTTTGAGTTCGGCCCCTAACGGACCGTAATCCCAAGCGCCGGCAAGACCGCCGTAAACCTCGGAAGATTGAAAGATGAAACCCCGCCGTTTGCACAGCGATACAATTTTATCCATTAAATCATTTTCTGCCATAAGAAGTCAACATTGTATCCAAAAGTTTTTAAAAATGCAATATTTG
>JAGNTT010000082.1 GCA_017987425.1 Candidatus Omnitrophota bacterium | reverse complement strand
GGAACAAGCTTTTCGATGGTAGGCGTCTGCGACATCGGATTATTGAAACGATTGTAAGCGATATAAATCTCGTCGTATTTCTTGCCGACATAAGCGTCCGATAAATCTTTACCGATCTGAACAGCGTGTGAGAATTTGGGATTTGTTGTGACATCTTCGTAGTTCTTGTTGACGTTGACCTGACGACGCAGCGCCGTGAATCCCCGTTTTCCGCAAAAACTGAGATCAATAGCCTTGTAATTTGACTGATTGGCAGTCATCCAGCCGCGGACGTAACGGATCAGATTATTATTGAACCCGCCGCAAAGGCCTTTATCGGAAGTTATCAAAAGCACAAGCGCGTTCTGAACGGATTTCGTCTTCACCATGAGCGGATGCGAAGCGCTGCTGTCAAATTGGGACAAGCGGTTCATGAGCCCCGTCAATTCGCGGGCATACGTCAGGGCGCTCGACTGAGCCTTAAAGGCGCGCTTAAATTTGCTGGCCGAGACCATTTTCATGGTCTTGGTCATCTTCTTCGTGTTTTTGAGACTCGCTATCTTTTTATTGAATTCTCTGATGCCGATCATAGGGATGCTTATGCAAACGACTGTTTGACTTCCTGAATTATTTTTTCCAAGGCCGCTTTGACATCGTCGGATAATTCCAACTTTTTATTGAACAGCTGGACGAAATCCTGGTTCTTTTTATCCAGCGAGTCGGACAAGGCAACTTCGAACTCACGCACTTTATTGACTGGAATATCATCCAGATAACCGTTAGCACCGGCGAAAATAATGGAAACCTGCTTAACGACCGGCATCGGAACATGGATCCCCTGTTTAATGACTTCCATCAGGCGCTTGCCGCGGTCCAGCTGTTTACGCGTGGACATATCCAAATCCGAGGCAAATTGGGAGAATGCGGCGAGCTCACGGAACTGGGCTAAATCCAGACGCAGCGAACCGGCCGTCTTTTTCATGGCCTTGACCTGGGCGTCACCACCGACGCGGGAAACCGAAAGACCGGCATTGATCGCCGGACGCTGGCCCGCGTTAAAAAGGTCGGAATCGAGGAAGATTTGTCCGTCGGTGATTGAAATAACGTTGGTCGGAATGTACGCGGATACGTCGCCGGCCTGAGTTTCGATGATCGGAAGCGCGGTCAAACTTCCCGCACCTTTGGCATCGCTCATTTTACAGGCGCGTTCAAGCAGACGGCTGTGCAGATAAAAAATGTCGCCCGGATAGGCTTCGCGTCCCGGCGGACGCCGCAAAAGCAGAGAAAGCTGACGATAGGCCTGCGCCTGACGGGTCAAGTCATCGTAAATGATGAGCGCGTGCTTGCCGTTGTCGCGGTAATATTCCGCCATCGCGGTACCGGAATACGGAGCCAAAAACTGCATGGGCGCCGGATCGGATGCGGTCGCGGCCACGATCGTTGTGTATTCCATGGCGCCGAACTGCTTAAGTTTTTCATAAACCTGGACGACGGTCGAACGTTTCTGTCCGATGGCCACATAAAAACAGCGGACACCCGTTCCCTTCTGATTGATGATCGCGTCGATGGCAAGAGCGGTCTTACCGGTCTTGCGGTCGCCGATGATAAGCTCGCGTTGTCCGCGGCCGATCGGTGTCAACGCGTCGATAACTTTAATCCCCGTCTGCATGGGCTCATGAACGTTCTTGCGGTCGATGATGCCCGGCGCCTTGACTTCAATGGGACGAAATTCATTGGTGACAACCGACGGTTTACCGTCAATCGCGACACCGAGCGCATCGACAATGCGGCCGGCTAACGCATCGCCGACACCAACGGATGCGATCTTGCCCGTACGTTTGACTTCATCGCCTTCTTTAATGTTCTTATCCTGACCGAAAATCGCCACACCGACGTTGTCCTGTTCCAGGTTGAGTGCCATGCCGCGGATGCCGCCCGGGAATTCCACAAGTTCTCCGGACATGACGTTGGAAAGCCCGTACACGCGCGCGATACCGTCGCCGACACTGAGCACCACGCCAGCTTCATACGTTTCGACTTTGGTCGAAAAATTGGCAAGCTGCTGTTTGAGGACCGATGAAATCTCTTCGGGTTTAATAGTCATTTCTCTTAACCTTCCTTAAACCGTTGATATTGCGCTCTCTTGAAATTTTCTTAACTGGGATTTAAATGACGAGTCATAAACCTCATCTCCCATCTGAACCTTAAAACCGCCCAATAACTGCGGATCGATGATGACTTCCGCTTGGATTTTCTTACCGGAACGCTGCCGGAGTTTGGCCAACAATTGTTCCATGAGCAGCGGATCCAGCGGCCGTTCCGTACGGATGACCACGTTCATTGTGCCGGTGGATGCCAGATGGATCGCGACGAACTCATCGATGATTTCATTTAGAATATCGAGCCGTGTCCTCTCAACCAAAAACATCAAAAAGTTCAAAAACAAAGGCTGAACGCGGCCTTCAAAAACAGCCTTTAAAATGGAATGCTTTTCCTTTTTTTTGAGGATAGGATTCGCCAGGAACGCTTTTAAATCATCAGAATATTCGATAGACGCCTTGATCCCTTGTGTGTCCGCCACAATGGCATCGAGATTATTCTGGTCTGCCGCCAGTTCAAACAAAGCGCGCGCGTAACGTCCGGCAACTTTACTCTTCATGCTCAGATTTCCTTAATATACTGTTCGATCAGACGGTCGGACTTGGCCTTGTCCAGATTATCTTTAAGAAGTTTGGTCGCGAGGTTGACCGCGATATCCGCACTTTCCTTGCGCAGGGACATTCGGGCGCGTTCGCGTTCACCGGCGATTTCCTGATGCGCCGTCTCGACCGCATCCTGCGCCTGCTTCTTGGCGCGATCTTCAATGCCGTGGGCGACATCAACCGCTTTTTTTCTGGCATCGTCGATGATGGTCTGCGCGGTCAAACGAGCCTCGGCGATGATCTTATCCTTGGATTCCTGGGCCTTGGCGGAATCAGCTTTAACCTTATCAGCCTCCGCCAGAGAACTGCGGATGTACTCCTCGCGCTGCTGCAGAATCCCCAGGATCGGTTTCCAGGCAAACTTTTGCAGAATGAAGAATAGCCCGAAGAACGTAACCCATGTGAGAATCATCATCACCATATCCGGCGCGAAAATATCAGGCTTCGCGTGAGCGGCGGGATGCTCCTGAACTTCTGAAGTAGTCTCTGTGGTATGTTCCATAGTTTAGTCTTAGTCTTAGGATTTGAGAGCCAAGAAACACAAAACCGCGCAGAAAAGAGCAACCCCTTCGATAAGCGCGGCACCGATGAACATGACTGTCTGGATTTTGCTGGTTGCTTCCGGTTGACGGGCGATGCCGTTAATAGCGGCAACTACGACCTGTCCGACTCCGATACCGACACCGATAGCGACTAGACCGGCGCCAAAACCAACGGATAATTGACCTAAGTGCATTGTTGATGGTTCCATGTTTTTCCCTTTCGTTGTATGAATGATCTGTTTAACGTACCGCTATTATTGCGGTTTGATTACTAAAAAAATTAATGTTCCGGATGGTACATCTGGCCGATGAACACTGCGGATAGCAGTGTAAAAATATACGCTTGTAAAAACGCGACAAAAACCTCAAGGCACGATACAGCAACAGCCAGAATGACAGACGGCAACCCAAACACGCCAAGCATAACGACCAGCCCGAGTAAAGAAAGTATAACCATGTGTCCGGCAAGCATGTTAGCGAAGAGTCGGATCATCAGCGCCGCCGATTTGACAAAAAGCATCAAAAATTCAATGAGCAAGAAAAAAGGGACCATCACGGGCGGGATACCAGACGGAATCAGAGCATGAAGGAAACCTTTGATCCCTCCCCGCAAAATCGTTCCGACTGTAAGCATCGTCAAAATGATGGCCGACAGAGCTCCTGTGACCATGATGTTGGCGGTTGCTGTTGAAAATAAGGGAACCATTCCCATTAGATTAAGAAAAAGAATAAAAAAGAAAAAATTACACAACAGCGGCGTGAATTTGATGCCGTCCTCACGGCCCAGACTGTTGATGGCAATATCATCACGGATGAACTGGACAATAGCCTCAAGGGCGTTGGTCAAACCGGTCGGAACACGGCGTTTTTTATCATAAAGGACACAAAACAGAAGAATTAATATGCTTGAACAGATAACAAGCATGACGGCATGAAGACTGAAATACTGCGGAAGATGTATGGTCGGCAGGAACGGAATGTGCCACTCATGCGAGTTAAGCACGTGATGCATGATATATTCATCAATCAGAAATGGTTTTTGAACAGCTGCTTCTGTCATCACTGACTTTCGGAAATAAATGGTTGGTAAATCGCCCACATATTAAACTAGAAAAATCAAATAATCAACAAATAGAATATATATTACTTCACACTATTTCTCTTAACCGCCAGCCAAATGAGACACCCAACATAGGTAAGACCGACAAACGCCCCAATGAGAGCTCCTGTTGCCGCATCCCCTTTTTTTTCACCAATGAAAAAACCAAGCCAGGAACACACCACCATCGCCGCCACAACATTCCATGCATCCGCCAGTTTTGCAACGAAAGGTTGCAAATTCAACGGCTCCTTGTTTTTTTTCTTATCCATGTCATGACTGCTGCTGAGGCAGACGGAACAAAGTGAATGCTAAAACCGCAAGTGTGATGATCAAAAGCATGCCGGAAGGCATAAAGCTCTGGGTTTTCACCAGACGGATGACGAAAACCGCCGACAAAACACCGGTCAGGCACGAAATAAATATGTAAGCGCCTCTGGGATTGATGCTCATAAGCCATATACCCAAAAGCATCAAAAGACCGGAACCGAGCCCCGCCGCCAATGAAACACTGCTTCCCTTTTTCCAGCCGAAATAAGCGCCGACAAACATAAATAAGGCATAGCCGATAAAAACTATTTTATCCATGAAAACCTCCCCTTTATTTACATTTCAAAACACAAATATCAAATTAAATGAACAAGTTTAAATTCCAAAATGTTTTGAAATTTGACATTCAGCTTTTGTCACTTGATCTGCCATTTATTAATTTGAATTTTGTTAATCGCTAGACTTCAGAAGGTTCGAAGAAATCGGAATCGCTGCGGTTCTGAACCTTTTCCCACTTCTCTCCGAACTCGGCAACTTTCTGACGGATGATTTCTTCCACTTGAGAGGCGGCAGCCTGGCGCCGTTTCATGTTTTCACCGACAACCTTGTCCAGATCGTCGATGGTAAACAGGGAAACGCCGCGGACCGTCGCCGTTTGAGGATCGATATTACGCGGCATAGAAATATCGATGAATAAAAGTTTTCTAAAATCTCGTTTGGCCATGATGGACTCAACCATGTCTTTATCCAAAATGTAATGGGGCGCTCCGACCGAACAGATGCAGATATCGACATCAATCAGAGTGTCCTTGATGTCCATGAATGAAACAGGGACACCGGAGAACTTTTGCGCCAATGCCTCGGCTTTTTCACCGGTACGGTTCATGAGATAAATTTTTCCGGCGCCTTTATCCTGAAGTTGTGTAAGCGCAAGCTCACCCATCTTCCCAGCCCCGATGACCAGAATGGATTTTTCCAGCAAAGTTCCCAGTGTTTCCTCAGCCATGTTGATGGCTGCCCAGCTGATGGAAGAACCGCCGCAGCTGATGTCCGTTTCGCTCTGGGCCTTTTTGCCGGCGCGGATCGCGACATTGGTCAGAATATTAAAATATTTGGAGAGCGTGGTAAGCCCGCGGGCGCGTTCCACTGCGCTTTTGACCTGTCCGATAATCTGCTTCTCTCCGAGAACCAGCGAATCCATTCCGGTGGCCACATTCATCAAATGCAGAATTGCTTCCGCATCGGTATATGTATAGAAATGGCTCCTGAAAGACGGATCCATATTCGTTTTCTTAATCTTACAGATCAAATCCACCACGAAATCCATGTTACAGGAATCATCAACCCTCTTTAAATACACTTCGATGCGGTTGCATGTCGAAAGTACAAACGCCTCGGCAACGCTCGGGTTTGCCTTCAGTTCGCTGAGGAGAAGGTCCTGTTGGATAGGATTCAGGAAAAACTTTTCGCGGATTTCGATCGGTGCTGTTTTGTGGTTAATACCAGTGATAAACATTGTGTCGAATATAACAAAAACCTTTTTGATTATCAATCAATTCCTTATATTTCGCTTGTGGCTCAGGAATCGGAAGGATTCTCGGAGATTTCCTTCATGGCTACTTTGAATTCTTCAGGGTTGTTAATATTTTCCATGGCCTTGGGATGCGGCGGATCGATCAAAAGAGCCTCCGCCTGGATCAAAAACTTCCTCGGGCAGATTCCCCCTTTATTCATAAAGCTCTGAATATCGATGTTGTATTCCGGTTCCCACACCGCGCACAATGGTTCCGGCAGACCATCCACAGGGCTTTTAAAGGCGGTAGCGACTTTGGTTGAATCCCTATGTTCCAGAAGAAAACGGATATCGGTCTCGTTGACAAACGGAAGATCGCAGGCCAAAACAACCCAGGCGGACATCGGATGGGCATGCATCGCCGAAATAATTCCCGCGAGCGGGCCCTGCCCTTCGCAAGAGGGCTCATCATGGATCTGGTGAAATTTCCGGTACAAGTCATTGTGCGCCTGGTCGCGCCGGGTCGAGATAAAAACCTTACTGCAAAACAGGCCAAGGGTATCGGCGGCAACTTCAATTTGAGGCTTGCCGTGATATTTGATGGCTGCCTTCTCCTTACCCATACGGGAACTTTTTCCGCCGGCCAGGACAAGACCATATAAATGTTCGTTATTCATAATTTTTTTATTTTACCACGTAAAAAACGGGACTAAAGCACCTTTTAAAAAAGATTGGCCCGATGCCTCAAGCTCCACAAATCCGTCGGCAAGGGCAAGCGAGGCATAATCTCCCGATCCGCCGGTCGAAACCTGGGCGGCCAGCGTCATTCCCTTCCCGTCTTCCTTGATGCGGACAGGTACAAAGTGGGCCAGCTCCGATTTGATGCGGATATCTTCTTCCAGAGCGACATGACGTTGCGCGTTCGGCAAACCCGCGGCTTTGGTCAAAAACGGAACCACATAACGGTAGGCGCAGATCTGGGTGGACACCGGATTCCCAGGAAGCGCGAACACCGCCTGCCCCGTCTTCGACTTTCCAAACCAGAACGGTTTGCCCGGTTTCTGGGCGACCTTATGGAACAAAAGCCTGACTCCGAGTTCGTTCAGGACCCGTGGAACGTAATCGAATTCCCCCATCGAAACGCCGCCGCTTAAAACCACGACGTCAAATTTACTCAAAATCTTTCCGATTTCCTTCAGCAAAAGTTTCGGTTCATCTTTGAGATGAAACATCTGCGGTTCGCACAGGCCTGTCTGTTTAAACGTCGCGTCCAGAGCATACGAATTGGATTTACGGATTTGATACGGCTGAATTTTGGGAAGATCTATGTCGACCAATTCATCGCCTGTCGCTATCACCGCGACTTTTGGTTTAATACTTACTTTGATTTTCGATTTTCCGACCGACGCCGCGGCCGCGATATGGACCGGTGAAAGCCGGCAGCCGGATGTCAAAAGAAGCGCGCCTTTGGCATGGTCGCTTCCCTTGGGTCGGATGTTTTGCCCGCGGACAACAGGTTCCTCTAAAGAAACCGCGGCACGGTTTCCCTGAAGCCGGACATATTCGACAGGGATCACGCAGTCGCATCCCTGCGGAACAACCGCGCCGGTCATGATCCGGAAACAGCCGTCAACTTTTGTTTTCTTGAGCTGCCTTTGTCCTGCCGGAGCAATGCCTTCAATGACAAACGCATGAACACCTTTTTGTAAGGCCTCGAACGAAACCGCGATGCCGTCCATGGTGGATTTGTCAAACGGCGGCTGGTCGCGGTCAGAGCGGATATTTTCCCGCAACACACGGCCGTACGCATCCGTCAATGCCGCCGATTCAACGGGCAGAATCTTCGCGCTTTTTAAAACAATCTCTTGAGCTTCCTTAACGGAAATCATTTTTTCTTTCTGATGAGGAAAAGCGACACGGCTAAAAAAACCACTTCGAATGCGATATAAACCGCGATGGTGGTGGCGATGCCTGAGGTAAAGCCGTAAGAATGCAAACCGATGCTCAAAAGATTGACGCCGAACCATGCCCAAACAACGACGATCGTTCCAAGCACCGCGCCGACAGCCAGACCGACAGGCCCGATCCAGTGCGCGATACGCATATGAAACAGCATCGCGGTCCATAGCACGATCATAAGCGCGCCGTTTTCCTTCGGATCCCATCCCCAGAAACGGCCCCATGACTGGTCGGCCCAGATGCCGCCGAGATTCGTTCCT
>JAGNTT010000081.1 GCA_017987425.1 Candidatus Omnitrophota bacterium | reverse complement strand
GAAAAGATCGAGGACATCGCTCCAAAGTGTGACATCGTTGCGCCAGACAAAGCATTTGCTCAAGCTCAGGACTGAAAGAAAAAGTATATAAATTACCAGCAGAATGATATTCCATTGACGGAAAGCCCCGAGTTTTGTCTTTCCGTAACGGATGGCGCAGTGGACGAGCGCCAGGAACAATCCGATGCTTGGAAGATACATGTAGCGGTCGGAGGCAAAGTATCCGCCGAGCCAGATGTTGGTTAAGGGCAGGGCGAGAGTGATCGCGAACAAGGAAAGGGCCAAGATAAAAATATTGTCTTCCTTAAATTTCCTGTAGATGAGAAAAATTATAAACCCAAGCAAAAATGGAGAAAGATAAACGCCCCATGGAAAAACACCGCTGACTTTTAATGGATACGGATAAAGGCAGCAGATGTGAATGGGCACAAGTGTTTGGCCGATATAGAAAAAGACTGAATACACAGTCAGAAGGAGCTTATCAAGAGGTCCGAAGTGGCCGTAAAATGTTTGATCGGCGAGATACGGCGTGAGGCTCGAATGTCCCACTATCAGACTTATGACGGCCACGCCGATAAAGGAAAACTTGGAGATCAGATGTTTTTTCCATGTTTTGGGATCATGAAAATAATCCAGGGCAACCAAGACTATCGGAAGAACCATGGCCTGGGGCTTTGCGAGAATGCTTAGAAGAAAGAGAACAAAGCTTCCCAGATGTCCCAAAGGATTGCGACGGTCCTGTCGGATGTAATACAGGTAAGTTATTGCCGAGCTTAGGAAGAAGAAAGAAAACAGTAGGTCTTTACGGGCGCTGATCCATGCGACTGATTCAACTTTGAGCGGATTGACGGCAAAAAGCAATGCGGTGATAAAGGCAACCAGCGTTTCCTTTGTTATGAGCCGCAGCAGCCAGAATACTAAAAGAACATTTAGGATGTGAAGTATCAAATTGGTCGTATGATAGGCCAGCGGATTGAATCGGAAGAATTTAAATTCAACGGCGTAGCTCAATATAGTGAGGGGCACATAACTGCCGTTGGTAAAGGAAGAGAAAATCTCTTTAATGCCGGCCGGCGTCAGTTTGGCGACGAGTTTGTTGTCCGTCAGCATGAACTGGTCGTCCCAGTGGGTGATTTGATTAAACAGGGATGGCAGAAAAACAAGCGCTGTTAAGCCAATAAGAATTAAAGACAGGAGTATGTTCTTGGTTTTTGCGGACATTTGGAATAAACGGCGGTTACGATTTATATGCGAGGGATTATAACACAAAAGGTTTGCGGCAGCGCTTTTGACAATAAAATTTACGCATGTTATGATGCGCTATTCTTCAAACACAAAGGAAAAAATCATGGAACAATATTATTCGAATCTGATCAAGTACATCGGCGAGGATGTTAATCGTGAAGGTCTCAAGAAAACGCCCCTGCGCGCGGCCAAGGCCTTTGAATATCTGACTAAAGGATACAAGGACAATCTGGACACGATCGTCAACAACGCGATTTTTACCTCCGATAACGATGAAATGGTCATCGTTAAGGACATTGAAATTTATTCTCTGTGTGAGCATCATTTGCTTCCGTTTTTCGGACGCTGTCATGTCGGTTATCTTCCCAACGGGAAGATTCTCGGTTTATCCAAGATCGCCCGCATCGTGGATGTGTTTGCTCGCAGGCTGCAGGTCCAGGAAAATTTGACCAAGCAAATCGCTGAAACACTCCTGAAATACACGGGTGCTCAGGGGGTTGCGGTCGTTATCGAGGCCAAACATTTGTGTATGATGATGCGCGGTGTGGAAAAGCAGAACTCATCCATGAAAACCTCCTGCATGCTGGGTGCTTTCCGCAACGATTCCGCGACTCGCGCTGAATTTTTAAGTTTAATCAGATGATTTCCGGGGCATTATGGCTTTAAAAGGTAAGTCTTCCAATGCTGCTCTTATCACCGGCGGTGCCCAGCGGATCGGCAAAGCTATTGCCCTGACCTTGGCCGAACGCGGGTTTGATATCGCTCTTCACTATAATCAATCCAAGGACGAAGCGCTTGCCGTTGCCGATGAGATCCGTCAAAAGGGCGTGCAATGTGAGCTTTTTGCCTGCGATCTTTATAAGGAGTCGCAGGTTCTCCTATTATTAGAGAAGACGCATAAGAAATTCCGTCACTTGAACCTTTTAGTTAATAATGCGTCTATCTTTAATCCTTCCGGTCTGGACCGCAAAGGGATTAAAGCGCTGGACGAACATTGGGCGGTTAATTTTAAGGCGCCTTTTATTTTGACCGAAGAATTTGCCCGTTTGTGCGGCCGGGGACAGATCATCAATATTCTCGATACGAAGGTTTTTAAGAACAAGACCGATTATGTGGGGTATCTTCTTTCCAAGAAGTCGCTTGCCGAATTGACGAAGATATCGGCTGTGGCTTTCGCTCCTGATATACGCGTTAACGGGATTGCTCCCGGTATCATCCTGCCGCCTCCGGGTAAGGATAAAAGCTATCTGGCCAAGCGGGCCCGGAAAATTCCTCTCAAACGTGTGGGCGATGTTCATTTTATTACCCAATCGGTGTCGTTTCTTCTCGATAATGAGTTTGTAACTGGGCAGGCGATCTGTGTCGACGGCGGGGAACATCTCATCTGATTTTATGAAAGGTTAGCATGGCCACAATCCGTATTACTGATTTATCATTGAAGACGATCATCGGAATTTTTGACTGGGAACGCAAGCAGAAGCAGGAAGTGATCATCAACGTCGAGCTGGAATTTAATGCGTCTAAAGCCGTCAAAAGCGACCGAGTCAAAGACACCGTCGATTACAAAGCGATCACCAAAAAGATCATCGGACACGTGGAAGCCTCCAAATATTTTCTATTAGAAAAAATGTCCGACAGCGTGCTCAAAATCGTGCTCGAGGATTCCAAAGTCAAATGGGCGAGAGTGCGGATAGACAAGCCGGGAGCGCTGCGGTTTGCCCGGTCGGTGTCGGTCGAACTTGAGGCAAAGAACAGATGAATCGTGCGGTCATCGGGTTGGGTTCGAATATCGATCCCGAAAAAAACATTGAACAGGGGAGGGTTCTCATCTGTGGACGTTTTCGTGTCATACGTTTTTCCAGATTCCTAAAAACTCCTCCCAAAGGTAATTTTCATCAGCCCGAGTTCGTTAACGGCGGCGTCCTTATTGAAACCGATTTGTCTGAATCACAAGTAAAAACTATTCTTAAAGAATTCGAAATCGGCATGGGTCGGACGAACGCCATGCACTGCAATAAGCCGCGTATTATCGATTTCGACGTTCATGTCTGGAATGATTCGATTGTCGATCCGTTTTTTTATGAATGGGATTTTTTGAGAACAATTATTCTGGAGCTTTTGCCTAATCTTCATTACGATCACAGTAAGGTGGTTTGATATGCCTTCTCCGATACTGTTTTTTATAGCCATGACCCTTGTTGAGATTGCCGTCCTGATTAAAGTCGGCAATCATGTCGGCATGCTGAATGCAATTTTGATTATCATTGGCACGGGCGTCATTGGAACAGTCATGATGCGCATTCAGGGCTTTGTAATTTTGCAGAAAATCAGCGAACGTCTTAACAGGGGTGCTATGCCGAATGCGGAGGTTCTAGACGGTTTACTGATGTTTGTGGGAGGTGTATGCCTCATTGCTCCCGGAATTATAGGGGATGTGATCGGTTTTATTCTGCTCATCCCGTGGGCGCGGCTTTTATTAAGGAAGCTGCTGGCATTTGTGATCAAATCGAGGTTTGACCGCGGGCAAACAATTACGATTGTCCCGATCAGCAGGTACAATGATCCGGAAATTTAAAACTTTTGCTTGTCTTAATTAAAAGCGTTGATATTATAACTCTGTTTTAAAAGAAGGACGGATATGAGATTCACAGATGAAGTCGTTTTAGTCACGGGTTCAACCAGAGGTATAGGTAAAGCTATTGCTGCGGCCTTTGCCAAAGAGGGGGCGACCGCTCTTGTGGTGGGTAGGAATGCCGTTTTGGTCGAGGAAACAGTCAAATCCATCGTCCAGGATGGCGGAAAAGCCGATGGTTTTGTATGTGACGTCACTGTCGTCGATCAAGTGCAAGAAACCGTCAATAAAATTCTTGACAAACATAAGCGCATTGATATATTAATTAACAACGCAGGGGTTACGCGTGATAATTTATTGCTTCGTCTCTCCGAAAGTGATTGGGATGAAGTCATTAACGTCAATCTTAAAGGTGTTTTTATCACCACTAAGATTGTCTCAAAAGCGATGCTGAGGGCGAAAAAAGGCAAGATCATCAGTATCGCATCGATCATTGGAATAACCGGTAATGCAGGACAAGCTAATTATGCCGCCAGTAAGGCAGGCATCATTGGCTTTTCAAAATCAGTCGCCAAGGAGTTGGCTTCCCGCGGGATTACCTCGAATGTTGTAGCTCCAGGATACATTCGGACTGACATGACGGCCCAGTTGGGCGAAAAAGTCACGGAAGAGATTTTAAAACATGTTCCGCTTGGACGTATGGGGGAAGCATCCGATGTCGCAGGGGCGTGTATGTTTTTGGCATCCAAAGCCGCCGATTATGTGACAGGTCAAACAATTGTAGTAGACGGCGGTTTGGCGATCTGATTGGTCCCGGTTATTTTAATTCACATATTTTATATCTAAAGTAATTGGCGCAAACAAGGAGGCAATGTAATGGCAGTGCAAGAAAAGATTAAATCAATCATAGCAGAGCAGCTCGGAGTAAAACCTGAAGAAGTAACTCCTGAAGCTTCTTTTATTGATGATCTTGGTGCCGACTCTCTCGATACTGTCGAGTTGATCATGGCCCTCGAAGAAGAATTTAACGTCGAGATTCCCGACGAAGATGCGGAAAAGATGCAGACGGTAGGAGATGCCATTAAGTATATCGAATCCAAAGCAGCGTCCGCTTAAGTGTTGTATAGATTATTATAGATGATCTATTTTTTTGCCCCGACCTTGTTCGGGGCAAAAACATTTTAAAGGAAAATTTCATGGCAGACAAAAAGCGAGTTGTAATTACAGGTATGGGAGTTGTTTCTCCCGTCGGATCGGGTATTGAGAAATTCTGGAAGTCTCTGGTTGAGGGCAAAAGCGGGATTCGTCAGATTACTCATTTCGATGCGGCCCAATTCGATTCCCGCATCTCCGGCGACGTTATCGATTATGATCCGCTGCAGCATTTTAATTCGAAAGACGCCCGTAATTTTTCAAGATTCATCCAGCTTGCCGTTGTCGCCGCCAAGGAAGCGCTCGCTGATGCAAACATGGATGTTCGCAGTCTTGATGCTCACCGCATAGGCGTTCTGATCGGTTCCGGTATCGGCAGCATCCGTTCCGCCGAGGAGGAATACGAAAAATATTTGGAAAAAGGTCCCAGCCGCATTTCTCCATTCTTTATTCCCAAGATGATTATCAATGAAGCGTCCGGCCAAGTTTCAATCATGTCCGGCGCCAAAGGTCCGTGCACATGCGTAGTTACTGCCTGCGCAACTGCTGCCAACTCTATCGGTGATGCATTTCGCATGATCCAGTATGGCGAAGTGGATGCCATGATCGCCGGCGGGACGGAAAGCGCGACGACTATCTTGGGAGTTGGCGGATTTTGCGCCCTCAAAGCTCTTTCTAAACGCAATGACGCTCCCGAAAAAGCAAGTCGTCCATTTGATCTTCACCGCGACGGTTTTGTCATGGGTGAAGGAGCGGGTGTTGTCATTCTGGAGTCTCTCGAACACGCCCAAAAACGCGGGGCTAAAATTTACGCCGAGATGTCCGGCTACGGGCGTACCGCAGATGCATATCATACGACGGCTCCCGATGAGGGGGGTGAAGGCGCGGTCCGTGCGATGCAGGAGGCAATGAAGGATGCTGGTGTAAGGCCCGAACAGGTTTCCTATATTAATGCCCACGGCACATCGACCTATTTAAACGACAAGGTCGAAACGATAGCTATAAAAAAGACATTTGGTGATTATGCCCGCAAAGTTCCCGTCAGTTCGACCAAATCTATGACTGGTCATCTCTTGGGTGCTGCAGGCGCCGTCGAGCTGCAGGCTTGTATCCTGGCCATCCGGGATAACATTGTTCCGCCCACCATCAATTTGGAAACCCCTGACCCCGAGTGCGATCTTGACTATGTTCCGAATGTCGCCCGTAAAATGAAGGTTGATATCTGCCTTTCAAATTCACTCGGATTCGGCGGTCATAACGCCACGTTGGTCGTTAAACGATTTCAAGAATAAAGATCCGGTTAAATTTGTTGATTGTCGGCGCACTAATAAAGGTATTATGAAAACATATAATATTGCTGTCATTCCCGGCGACGGTATCGGTCCCGAAGTTGTAGCAGAGGGACTCAAAGTTCTTCAGACGGTGGCCGATAAATACAAATTTAAAATAAATACCAAGAAATTCAATTACGGCGGTGCGCATTATCTGAAAACCGGAGAAGTTCTGCCGGACTCCGCCATGAAGGAATTCAAAAATTTTGATGTCATCTATCTTGGAGCCGTCGGGCATCCGGATGTGAAGCCAGGCATTCTCGAACGTGGAATTTTGTTGAAGCTTCGTTTTGATTTTGAACAGTACATAAATCTCCGCCCCGTATGCTTGTATGAGAACGTGGAGACGCCGATCAAGAATAAAAAGCCGGAAGATATTGATTACATTGTCGTGCGTGAGAATACCGGGGACGTATATACGGGGCAGGGCGAATTTCGCAACAAAGGGACTGCCGATGAAGTGGCGACCCAGGTTATGATTTATTCGCGCATGCAGGTCGAACGTTGTGTCCGTTACGCGTTTGAGTTGACAAAGCAGAGACATAAGGAAAATTCCTGGCGCGGTCTGACTCCGGAGGAATTAAAAGCGGGCTTCATCGGCAAGATCACCTTGTGCGGCAAGTCCAATGTCTTGACCTATGTGTTTGATTTGTGGGACCGCGTTTTTAATTCAGTAGCCAAAGAATATCCTCAAATCAAGACGGACTATGTGCACGTCGATGCCATGTGTATTTACATGATCGAATCTCCCGAGCGGTTTGACACTATTGTAACGACTAACATGTTCGGCGATATCATCACCGATCTGGCAGCTGTGACCCAGGGCGGGATGGGAGTTGCCCCCAGCGGCAACATCAATCCTAAAGGTGTGAGCATGTTTGAGCCGGTGCACGGAAGTGCGCCGCAATTTACGGGTAAGGGTGTCATTAATCCGATCGCCGCCATTGCCACCATCAAATTGATGCTGGATTATCTGGGTGAACCAAAAGCGGCCGCGAGTGTTGAGAAAGCGATGACGACAGTCATTAAGAAGATGAATTCTATGCTCGTCGGTAAAATGGGTTATTCCACAAGTCAGATCGGGGATATGGTTGTCGAGGCTTTGTCCCAAGTAAACTAATTCATTTCGGAGATATTATGGCCAAAAGAAAATATAACGTCGCTATTCTGGGAATCCGCGGGGCTGTCGGTCAGTGCATGTATACAATAGTGAAAGACAGAAAGTTTCCTGTCGGCGAACTTCGTCTTTTGTCGCCGAGCGGTGCTGGCGGCAACTTGGATGGTATCGAATATCAGCCTTTGAACAAAAATTCGTTCGACGGAATTGATATCGTTTTAAGTTCTCCCGGTGCCGACATCAGCAAGGAATGGGCGCCAGTAGCAGCCAAGGCCGGCGCGGTGGTTATTGATAACACCAGCTATTTTCGTATGGACCCTAATGTGCCTCTGGTTGTCCCGGAAGTCAATCCGGAAGATATCAAAAAACACAAGGGCATCATTGCCAATCCCAACTGCTCGACGATCCAGATGCTCGTGGCGTTAAAACCCTTGCATGATTATGCAAAGATAAAACGCATCATCGTTTCGACTTATCAGGCTGTTTCCGGAGCCGGAGCCGAAGCTGTTGATGAATTGCGCAGCCAGGTTCAGGGAAGTTCTGCAGTCAAAAAATTTCAGCACCGCATCGCTCATAATCTGATTCCGCAGATTGATGTATTCGTTGACAACTATTACACCAAAGAAGAGATGAAAATGGTCAACGAAACCAAAAAAATTATGCACGATAAAAATATCAAGGTCTCAGCGACTTGCGTGCGGGTGCCTGTTTTTAACAGTCACAGCGAGTCGGTCAATATCGAGACGGCCAGGAAGATCACCCGCGAGCAGGCGATCAAGCTTTTGAAGAAAGCTCCGGGCGTTAAGGTGATTGATGATGTCAAGAACGGCCGCTATCCCATGCCTATTGATGTCGACGGTAAGGACGATACGTATGTCGGACGTATCCGCGAAGATGAAACCATAAAGAACGGTCTGAATTTGTGGGTCGTTTCGGATAATCTGCGTAAAGGCGCCGCTTT
>JAGNTT010000080.1 GCA_017987425.1 Candidatus Omnitrophota bacterium | reverse complement strand
GGATCAGCGTCCCGTCCATATCCAAGAAGATGACTGGTTTCGGCATGATTGCTTTTCCTCCCGTTACGATCACCAATTATCTCGGCGATGATTAATTAATTGAAGTTTTGGGCAGACGGGCGATGGCTCGGTCCCTTAATGATTTTGGCAGTTCATTGTCATCGGAATCCGCAGCCGATTCCTTGACAGACGAATTCAAATATCCCGTCACTCTGTGAAAGACGGCATTCCAGTCGTCGATAAAACGCTCGATCGCGAAATGTTCCGTGGCATAACGCCTGGCCCCCTGGCCCAGCCGCTTGGCTTCCTTCGGATTTTCAAGCAGGAATTTCATGTAATCGATCAACGTATCGGTCCGGGTATCAATGTAACCCGAGACGTCATTCTTAATCACACGGACCATCTCGGTTGTGGCCAGCCCTATGATGGGCATGCCGATGGCCATCGCCTCGCAGACCGCGAGGCTGAGACTGGAATAACGGATGGGATTAAAAAAGAACCGGTACTGTGATACAAATTTGAGAAGGTCGTGATTGACCGCCTCGGCCAATCCCCCTTCCAGATCTTCAGCGGCCTTGCCGACGAGATCGAGAGGAACCTCATGACGCGCCTGCAGGTAGACATCGGAACCCATACAGCGGCCGCGCTGTTTGAGATGATTGATGACAACTATTCCTTTTTCCAAATTACCCTTGTAGCGCAGGTTAGGCGGGACAACGACCCCGTGCTCGATAACCGTTCTCGGTGTCCGCCCCGCATCCCACATCAGACTGTTGAAGTGAGTTACGTGGACCATCAAAACATTGGGATCATCCAGAAAATGACGCGTATTCGTCGGATGTTCTATAGGCGGATCATGCTCCAGATAAATTTTGGGAAGCTTTCTCTGTTCAGGAGACAGAATGACGTATTGCTCTTCCTGATACTGTGCCGGTTGCTGAAAAATGATGCAGTCGAAATCCAGAGTCTTGATTAAATCAAAGGGAACGTCGAACACATTGTTCCCCCACGGCAGTTTCCCCAAGCGGCCTTTGTAAGCTCCTTTACGGTCGGGCTTAGAAGGCATATAAAAATTGTGCGGAGTCTGGGTCAGGTAATAAAGATAACTGCCGTGAACTTGCCAAATCAGGATATTCAACCGCTTCATAGACACCTCGCTTTATTTCGAAACGCCCGAAGGTTCTTTTAATATACTTAATGCCATATCAATCACGCTTTTTGTCTCCACCTGCTGCGCGCACGGTTGCCCGATGGGGCAGACATGATAAAAACAGGGACGGCAATTGACCGGAGAATACACAATTTTATGCAGCTCTTCATTCGCCGGCTTTGAGCTTTCCAAATCGGAACCGGTCAAGATCACAACGCCCGGCACTTTAAGAGCGGCCGCCATGAGCGATACTCCGGTGTCATTGCACACCAGAAGACGCGCCCCTTTAAGCAAGGCTCCGAGCGTCCCAAGATCCGTTTTACCGGCCATATTCACATGAGGAGCTTTCATCATCGAGCTCACCGAAGCAACCAAGGCACCCTCTTCCTTGCCGCCTGTTAAAACAATTTTGAAGCCCGCCCCCGCGAGTTCATCACTCACCTGGGCAAAACGTTCAGGAAGCCAGCGTCGGGACAACAATCTCGCTCCCGGGTGGATGCAGATATACTCTTCTTTAAGAAGGTCCGCACCCTGCATCAATTGAAGCCTATCAAAATCCGATTTAAACAAAGGAAATTCCAGATGTGTGCCGCGTGACGGAACGCCTAATGATTCCACCAATTGAATATACCGGACGACTTCGTTGGAAGTTTCCGGAAAAGGAATAAACAACTTAGGATCGGGGCAATACTCCCCTTCGATGTAAAATCCGGCATTGTATTTCGCACCGAGAAGAACACAGATTGAATTGACATATGACCCGGCACCGTGCATTTGAATGACCAGATCAAATTTATTTTGCTGGGCCTGGATAAAGAAATATCCGATATTCTCGATATCCGGAGCAATTTCCGGAAGTCCCGGATATCCCGGAAAAAGGAGAAATTCGTCAATAATATGAGCAAAGCGTTGAACAAAACTTTTCGCCCATGGAAGACCAACAAGTGTAATGCGGCTTTGCGGGTAGGCATGACGCAGGGCGCGTAAGGCCGGTACAGAACAAAGAAGATCTCCGAGCATTAAAGCCCGGAAAATGGCGATTGATTTCGGCGCCTGAGGTAATTTTTGATACTGCATCATCGCTTTCCCTTCGTCTCTTGATTAAATAATATTTATTATATTTAAATCGTATTAAGAGAACATGAATCGCAAATTAAAAGAAATTAAGCATTTCGATAAATTATAAAGAAAAACGCCGGTTTCAATTTAAGAAACCGGCGGCTTCACGAATAATTATTTCCTGTCTGTTATTTCACAACCGGGGAACCGCTGGTACTTCCGGTCGGACTTTCGACATTGGAATTCCCGCCGCCGGCCGCAGGGCCACCGGGCTTCGGCGCGGGGGGAGTTGCATTGTTGTCATTACCACTTGGGCTCGGAGTGGTTGGCCCTGTCGTATCACTCGTGGAATTCGTGTTCGATATTGCATTGAACGTCTGCGTTCCCGATGAATTATTCAATGCACCCGTCCCTGTACTCGGACTATTGCCGGTTGTAAACCGTCCCGTATTGGGAAGACCGGAGTTTACGCCGACCGAATTCAGGGAATTCAAAGAGTTGATCGAGCTGCCCCCAAAACCATCGTCGTCATCGTTATCATCGTCATCACTGGTTCCGTTTGTTTGATCCGAGAAATCGATGACAGCGTTAGGATTGTCGAGCGAGGTATTCGACATCGTATCGGCCTCGGTGTTGCGTTGCGCAATTGAAATCGAAAAGACGGTCAACAAAACTCCTATGACTAAAAATACGGTTGTTTTATTCATGTTCCCTCCTTACGGGCACTAAATAAACGGCTGCATCAGCCGCTCTTGTTTTATAAATAGCTGGCGGACTTTATCTCTTGATGATATTCCCGCGCTCTTTCTCGCCATTACAACTTGGCCATGGCATGGCCTTGTTCGGCATGTTTTTTAAAACGCTTTAAATCTTCCATCACCTTCCCATCGGGATTACTGATCCAACGGACGAGCACCGCGCCCAAATAACCCAAAGGCGGAACATACTGCATATGCACCGTGACATCTGTTTCGTTATGGTCGAGCCCGAGAAATGTCACCTGGCCGCTCGTTTTGATGTCGCCGGAAACGCTGTTCCAGGCTATCCGCCTGTCTTTCTGCAGGTCCGTCAGACGGGCCTCCCATTTAAGACGGAGGGCAAGACAAAATCGCATGCTCCAGAGACTTCTTTTCTCATCGATCTTCCGGACAGACCGGATATATCTCATAAACTTCGGAAAACTCTCAAAATCCTCCCACAAAGAATAAATCTCATCGGGAGAACCTTTGATGATGATGTTTTTTACGATGTGTTCCGTCATGGCAATCCCCTCGTTAAATTAAAAGTTATTCAGCGCGTTGGATAATGCATTGATTCTCTCGAGCGGACCCGTTCGAGCTCCGAATATCTTCTTATAGCCGGTTTGAGTAATACCTTCCCAATTCCTCTCAACATATTGCATCGAGGCTGTGACGTGATCGGGATTGATCACTGCCAAAGAAAGACAACACAGAAAAACGATATTGAAAATGGTGTAGTTCATAAGCGCTCTCCAAGCATCTCTAGCTTAAAGAATCGCCGATGAGGAATGGATGAAAAGAAAATTAAATATTGTTAAGAATATGTCGGGAGAAAATACTTGAGCAGTAATATCATCGGAAGATAACGAGGTACGATTGCTGTCTCATGAAAGAAATTCAGGCGAGATGATTCACTGCTATTTACAAAACCGGCATTGGAACAGTGTCACATATGTTTTTAACGCGCTGGCCCAGGTGATTTTTTTTCCTTCTTCCCTGCTGCGCGCCTTGTAGGGAATCGGAACTTCCACAATCGTGTAACCGGCCTTGAGGATTTTACACGTCAGCTCGGTGTCGAGGGAAAAACCTGAGGACGTAAGTTCAAATTTTTTAAGGATCTCTCTTTTGAAGACCTTGAAACCGGTATGCAGATCCGTGATCGCGCTTTTGTACAGACAGTTGACGGTACTGGTCGACACTCCGTTGGCCCAGCGGTTGACGAACGTCATATTCTTGATCGTTCCCAGAAAGCGAGAACCGTAAACCACGTCCGCTTTTTTATTCAGAATTGGTTCGAGCAAAATGGGATACTGGTCAGGCGTGTATTCGAGGTCGGCATCCTGAATGAGCACCACATCCCCCGTGGCAAGTTTTAGACCTTCGAGGATGGCGCCGCTTTTGCCGCGGTTCTGTTCTAAGGTAATCACACGGATGCAGGACTGATTCGCGTACGCTTTCAGGATCGCGGAGGTGCGGTCGGTCGATCCGTCGTTGACCGCGATGATTTCTTTTTCCACCGACGGGGGCAAAACAACAGCCAGGACCCCGTCCAGAATCTGCCCGACGGTCCCTTCTTCGTTGTACACGGGGATGATGATGGAAAGTTTCATATTATTGTCCTGCTGTTTTCCGGCAGAGATCCAGATTCTTTTTGGGATAGACCGCCTCGGGATCCAAACGGACCGCCGACTCAAAATAAGGAACTGCCCGGCCGCATTTATTCTGATTCATGTAAAGCACACCCAAGTCATTGTAAGCGGAGATGTGCGCGGGATCAACCTGTATGGCGGCTAAATAATACTTCTCGGCCATCACTTCGTTTTTACGTCCGTCATAGTTCTTGGCGATCGCGTAAACTGTTTCCGCCACATCCGGACGGATAAACCCAAGCGGGTTCCATAGCGAAACGGCCGCCAGCCCACCGGCTGCGACGAGGCATTTCCATAATTGCGGATACTGTTTCGATTGGAAGAGCTCGTACAAATGCGCGAGCGCGTATCCGGCAAAAACAATCACAAAAGGCACAAAGCCCATCAAGTAACGCGTCTTGATGGGAAAGAAAAACATCGGAACAAATCCGATCAGCGCCAGATAAAGAAGTCCGGCGTTCCGGCGGGATTGAAGAGAAAAGAACAATCCCATCAGCGCCAGAATAAAGATCAGTTTGGTCGAAACAAGAAAATACGGCGTGTCCGTAAAATACAGATCATAGACATACACGTCTTCGGTCCTTAAGAAATCCAGACCGGTGAGGACCGCGAATATCTTTGAACCAATGAGCCCCGCCCATTCAACGGGCCGTTCACGGATAACGCTCCAGGTTTTATCCATGAAATATTGATTCGATTCCGCCTCCGTCACATCTCTTTGATAATGCTGATGCGGTGCCGAAATGAACTTGTCCCACTCCCGCCCGATTTTGACATGCAGGTTTGTTCCATGGAATGCCGGATCATTGCCCATGTAAACATTGGCGCCGATCTGTGTACGGAGCACCCATTGCCCGGACACGCGGTGATTTTGCGCCATCACAAAGAAACTCAACACTAGAACGGGAATGAGAAACAGCGCGCTGAACTTGAACTTTTCCGGGCGGGGAATATCTTTGGTCCACAGAAGAAACAGAAACGCGATCCCGAACGGCATCATCTGCGGGCGGCATATTTCCGTCAAAGCGAGAACACATCCGGCGCTGAGATATTTCACCGGGCGGTCTTTGCGGAAGGTCAAAATATAAACCAGCACGATATTCAGAAATATGGACAGGTTTTCGCTGAATAAAAAAGTGCTCACATAAATGAAAAACCAGTACGTACCGGCCAGAATGACACTGAGATACGCGGTGAGTGTATTGAAATAACGCTGAGCAATGCGAAACAGCAGAAACAAACCGGCCGACGCCATCACATTCTGAATGACGGCCGCCTTAAACGGAGAATATCCGAAGAGTTCGTATATGAAGCCTAAAAAGTAAGCATACAGAGGCGGATGATTGGTGATGTGGTCCCACAGCAGTTTTCCCTGGGCGATCTGGTATCCCCAGAGATCGAATTCCAGAGAATCCACGACGGGCATGGCAAACACGGGGTCTTTGTGAACGAACCAGAGGAAATGAAGTTTAATGAGAAAGGCCAGAAGACACAGTCCCAAGACCGGAAACATCCTGCTGTTCTCTAAACTTTTGCGCAATTATTCCTCTTTCGCGGACGAAGACATTAAAGAAGGCGGACATCCACAAAAAATTCTAACCTGTAGGAATGAAATTACAATCAATACTTGATATTCGAAGAAATAATATAAAGGAGGGCTTTAGACGGAAGGCGGAACATCATCGAAGGTTTTGACGGTTGGTGAATCAACGAGGACAACTTTCGGGTTGATCTCTTTAAAATATTTAAACGACCAGTCGGACGGAAAGAGCAACACCATGCGGCCGCGGTCATCGTATCCAAGCCCTCCGCCCTGCGGCAGAATAGCCAGGAGCTCGGCCTCGGAATGGCTCTCCACCCATCGCAAAATTTTCCAGGGCTGGGTACTCAAAAAAGATTCAGCACCGTATTCTTCTTTCAGACGATATTGCAAAACTTCATACTGCAGCGGCCCGACAGCTCCAAGCAGCGGCATGCTGTTTTTGGGCGTTCTTAACTGGAACGACTGGACGATATTCTCCGCCAGCAGATGGTCCATACCCTTTCGAAAAGCCTTGTAGCCGGACACGACCGGGTTCTCGAGAAAGGCGAACGCCTCCGGCGCGAAGGTCGGGATTTCCGCGTAAACAATTTTGGAATCTTCGGTGATCGTGTCGCCGATGCGCAGGTCGTTCTTGGTGATGAACCCGACAATGTCGCCGGGGTAGGCTTCGTTGACGATCTCACGGTCGCGCCCGAAAATATTCTGGGAGTCGGAAAGTTTGATGTCCTCTCCCGTGCGCGAGTGCCGGACCACCATGTTGCGGGTGAATTTCCCCGAGCAGATGCGCGCGAACACAACCTTGTCGCGGTGCATGGGGTTCATGTTGGTCTGGACTTTAAAAATAAACGCGGAGAATTTGGGATCGGAGACCGGGACGAGACCGCTCACCGAATGCCTCGGCGCCGGACCGGTCGAGAATTCCAAAAATCCTTTGAGCAAAAGCTCGACGCCGAAATTGTTGGCGGCACTGCCGAAAAAGACCGGCGTTTGTTTGCCCGAGAGGACCTGCTTTAAATCGAAATCCCCCTGCGTGGCATCCAGGATCTCGATCTCTTCGACCACTTCTTTATAGACACTTTCAATCAAATTTTCTTTAACAAAGGCATCGTTCAAACCATGCACGGACACCGGAGCGCGGTACGAACCGCGGGCCACGCGCTCGAACATGTGGACTTCCTTGGTCGTCCGGTCATAAACACCTTTAAAATCCGGCCCGTTGCCCAGAGGCCAGTTGATGGGATAGGCCTTGAGGCTCAAGACTTTCTCCAGCTCATCCATCAATTCCAACAGCGGACGCGCCGGGCGGTCGAGTTTGTTCATGAACGTAAAGATGGGAATGCCGCGTTTACGGCAGATCTCGAAAAGTTTGCGGGTCTGGGTCTCGATGCCTTTACCGGCATCGATCACCATCACGACGGCGTCCACCGCCATGAGCACGCGGTAGGTGTCTTCGGAAAAATCTTTGTGACCGGGCGTATCGAGAAGATTGAGACGAAAGTCGTTATAATCGAACTGCAGGACTGTCGAGGAAATGGAAATGCCGCGCTTCTTTTCAAGCTCCATCCAATCCGATGACGTGTCTCTCTGGCGCTTGTTGGCCGTGACCGAACCGGCGAGGCCGATGGCCCCTCCGTAAAGCAGAAGCTTTTCGGTGAGCGTGGTCTTGCCCGCGTCCGGATGCGAGATGATCGCGAACGTGCGGCGGCGGGCTGTTTCTGAAGCAATTGCGGGATCAATCATAAAATTAAACGTCAAACCTTCTCAAAATTCAAAAAATTCGCTGATACTATATCACATGAAACCGGAATCCAAGATAAAAGTTCAGATCCTATAAAAGCAAATCCCTGCCGTAAGTGAATACGGCAGGGATTGCTTATATTTGGAATGCGGCCTTAAGAGATCTCAAGACGCGCACTCCGGCTCGTTCTGCAAAACTCAACTATTTATGCGCGGCATGGATCTCGTCTTTAGCCCCGATGTCTTCGGCGCCGGAATTTTCGAGGATTTCCTTACCCTTCTTTTTCCATTCATTATCATCGGCATGAACGGACAGCAGGATCCCGCCTTTTTTAATACGGCCTTCATAAAGATTGGCTTCGTATTCGGGAATACCCATTCCGATCATTGCACCGGCCAAGCCGCCGACTAATCCGCCGGCACCAGCGCCGGCTAACGTCGCCATGATCGGCCCTGCGGCGATGAACGGTCCAAGGCCCGGGATCGCCAAGGTGCCGATGC
>JAGNTT010000079.1 GCA_017987425.1 Candidatus Omnitrophota bacterium | reverse complement strand
TCAAGGTCAAAGCAAGCGGTGTAGATATGTTGTACTATCTTAATGAAATCACTTCAATTGATGGAAACGCCGTTGGGGTTTCCGATTCTCCTGCCAAGCTGGCCGCTCAGCCTTCCGTATCCGGTCATAATGTTGAGCCACCGTCCGCTGTTACCGTATCATCAAAGTCGCTCGAAGGCGCTATTAAAGAGACGATTACGGGATCTCCTGCATTGAAGACCTTGGAAAATGACCAGCCGTCCGTCCGGATGGCTACGGGAGAGAGTGTTAAAACGGCCAACAAAATGAAGCCGCATGAGGTTGTAATAATTCTCTGCGTAATGCTTTTTCTTGTGGCCATGGCCGCTATTCTTTTTTGTTATCCGGTCTTTTTGATCGCGAAAAAAACAGGCACGCAGTATCCGTTTTTTGCTTTTATTCCCATCTTGAATTTGTATTTACTGTGCAAGATTTCCGGACGTCCGGTCTGGTGGATCATTCCGTATCTTCTACCATTCGTCAATTTAATCATCGATGTTTTGGTGTGGATGAGCATTTCCAGAATCCGCCAAAAACCCGAGTGGCTCGGCATTATAAGCGTGGTACCGATTCTTAACCTTTGTATGATCTGGTACGTGGCTTTATCGGATGAGACGTGGGGCTGATGAACAGAAAATATTTCTTAATCATTCTTATTATTTGCGTGTGGACGGCAAGCGCCGGTGCCGCTCAGAGAAAATGTTTCTTCGCGTCCGACTGTTCTAAGGACGAGGCATGTGTCACGCCCAAAGGATCAGCCGACGGAGTCTGCCAGCCCAGGAGCGGGGTGGTGAGCGAGGATGGAAGCGGTCTGGGCAGTCAATCCATCATCACCGAAGAAGGGAAGTGCACATTCAATACGGATTGTCCCGACGGAGGACAGTGCGTCAAGAAGCCGGGTGCGCTTTACGGCGTATGCGAGGGAAGCGGCTATACCGCCGGGAACATCAGGGCCGAACGCGACTCGGTCTATAAGGATAAAAGCTGTTATTTCAATCAGGACTGCCGCGTCGGAGAAATCTGCGTCAAGCCGCACGGATCATTTAAAGGAAGCTGCCAGGAAGACACTTATGCCACGTCATCCACGGACAACAAAGTCAAGGATGCGAAAGATGCCCGCGCGTTACTGCAGAATTTCCGCGCGTCAGACCGTCAGTGTTTGACCGACAGTGATTGCGCTTTAAGAGAAGTCTGCCTCAAACAGGAGCGTACCGTGTTCGGCGTCTGCCGTCCCCCGAGTTCCATCCTGCCTACAACAACCGGAACCGCAACAAGCCCCACCACTTCCGGAACCAGCCTGTTTTCCGATACCGACAGATTGTTTAATAGCGCAAAATAAGTAGGGGCGGGGTTACCCCGCCCTGAATAGTGGGCCGGGAGACCCGGCCCCTACTGAAATTTAATCGTCCCAGCCTTCGGCGGTTTCGACGGAATTGCCGGAGGCGCGTTTTTTGGTCAGGGGAGTATTGATCTGGTGAATGATGTCGCGGGCGAGACTTCGGCCGATGGTCTTGACTGAGGAAAGCGATTCTTCGTCGAGAAATTTCAGGTCTGAGATGTTCTTGTATCCCTTGGCGAAGAGTTGGCGCGCACGGACTCGGCCGACACCTTTAAGGCTTACCAGATTCAGAAGTTCCTCTTTAATGCCGTACTGAATCCGGTTGCGCAGATGCGCGATTGTGAAGGTGAGATTTTTATATTGAAATAATTCGGCGATAAGTCCGGCGGCGTAGAGAAGCCACTGGGCCGATTCAATATGGCGGTAGATATCTCCGGGACCGATGCCGAAAGCGTCGCAGATGTTTTCTTCCTTTTCTTCGGAAATCCACTGATCCAGCATCCAAGTGGTCTTGATCGACGAGAAATAAGTGTACATGTCTTCCAGCATGGAGACATCATTTTCGGTCATTACGAGTTCATCTTCGCATTTTGAAACAAATTCTTCGAGCTGTTCGTAATCGGCTTTGCCCACGCTCAAGAGCTCGCTGTCCGGGCAGCAGGTCATCAGATGCAAAAGTCCCAGATGTGAGAAAGATTTTCCGTCGTGAATTTTCTTCAGGCCGTCGCGCAGCGTCAGACTGGTGAGGGGATCAATGTACAAGCGGCTCGTGTGGCTGCCGAAGGGAGTGGCAAAATAACGAAACCCACTTTTTTCAATAAAACCTTTTTGATGGAGAAATTCAAAAATATTTCCGATGAGTTCGATCAGATTCGGGGTCAGCTTTTGGTAAGACAGAAACGTGTGGCTGATGAATTCGAGCATGCCGTTGACATCGTGCACATAACCGGCCGCGATCGAAGCCAGGACATGGATGCGCAGAACACTTTCGTGCCCGAGTTTGGATGTCACGGGTTCGGGTTCGGCCAGGATGAATTTATCGAAAAGCGCGTGTGATTCCGAAAGCGATTTGGCAATGAGGACAGCTTCACCGTGGTCATCGTATTGCGGACGTCCGGCGCGGCCGGCGCATTGTTTATATTCGGCGGTGGATATGTATGTCTGTCCCATTCCGCTGGTGAAGCGTTTACAGTCGCGGATTACCGCCCGACGGGCGGGGAGGTTGACGCCGGCGGCCAACGTCGGTGTCGAGCAGATTACCTTGATAACGTTGCGGCGGAAACTGTCTTCAATCAGCTGGCGCTGTTTCGGTTTAAGCCCGGCATGATGGAACGCGGCGCCTAATCGGATCGTGTCGGCGAGCTTGCGGCAAACTTTTGTTGTATCCGGATCACTTTCGATTTCATCAGCAATCTCTTTAAGCAGGGCTTTGTCTTCAGGCTTGATCGTCTTGACGATACTCTTGGCGACCTCGCGGCTGCAAGCCTGAGCGGAACGTCTGGAATTGACAAACACAAGAACCTGTCCGCCGCCGCGTATTGTATCCAGGCACAACTTGCTCACATCATCCGGCGCTTCTTCTTTAAGGATCTTCACCGCGCTGTTATCGAACATGATGCGGTCGTTGTAATAAACGCCTTCGCGAAGCGGTATCGGGCGCCACTGGCTGTATGTGAGTTTGGCATTGAGCCAACCGGCCATCTCGTCGGCATTTTTGATCGTGGCGCTCAATGCGAGAAATTGAATAGTCGGGTTTAACTGTTTGATGCGCGTGATGAGAATCTCAAGCGTGGGACCGCGCGATTCGTCGTTGATGAAATGGACTTCGTCGAGCACGATGGCGGTGAGCGATTCGATGAGCCACTGGGCCCTCGAGCGCAGGAGCGAGTCCACTTTCTCCGCCGTCGCCACGATGATTTGATAGCGGCTTAAGAACTTGCTCGGAGAATCCAGATCGCCGATGGCGATACCGACTTTAATTCCAAGCGGTTCGTATTTATTTTTAAAATCCTGGTATTTTTCGGATGCGAGAGCTTTGAGAGGGGCGATGTAAAGGCATTTGCCGCCGTGATGCAGAATGGACTTGAGCATGACGAGTTCGGCGACGAGTGTCTTACCTGCGGCAGTCGGTACCGCCATCACAAGGCTCTGTTTATCCAGAACGCCTTTTTTAATGGCGTCAGCTTGCGGCGGATGAAGGTCCTTGATGCCCGAAGCTGTCAGTGCTGCGATCGCCAAAGCGGGGAAATTGTGTTCTTCTAGGATGGATTTTAGATTCATATTTTTTCCAAATGTTTCTTGTTCTAACATAAATGAATAGGGTTGTCAATTTGACCAAAATAATAATTATGTATTAGTATCTCTTATAAGGGGATTTATTGTTGACGCTCATATACCGTCTCATTATAATCACACTAACCTATGCGAATTGTGCTTCAAAGAGTCAGTGAGGCTTCGGTTTCCGTCGAGCGGCAGACAGTCGGACGTATCGCGGCAGGCATGCTTGTTTTTCTCGGAGTCGGCAAGTTCGATGAAGAGGACGATGCCGACCGTCTGGTTGAAAAGATTTCCGAGCTGCGTATCTTTGAGGATGATCAAGGTAAAATGAACCTCTCTGCCGTTGACGTCAAAGCCGAATTCTTGATCGTTTCACAGTTCACGCTTTATGGTGATTGCCGCAAAGGACGCCGTCCTTCATTTGACGCGGCCGCTGATCCCGCCAAGGGTGAGGCTCTCTACGAATTATTTGTCGATAAACTGCGCAAAAAAAATTTTAAAGTCGAGACCGGCCGCTTTCGAGCGATGATGGATGTTGCATTGGTTAACGACGGACCAGTCACGTTTGTTATCGATAGCTAATAAGTGCTCAGTGGTCAGGGATCAGTGCTCGTTGTATCGTTTTGACCGCTGACCACCGATCACTGACCACTCTAAAGTCAGTTCAAATTTATGATTGATACCCACGCCCATCTGGACCACGTCCCCGACATCGAAAACGCGCTCACGCGCGCGGCTGCCGCCGGTGTTACCGACGTCATTGCTGTTTCCACAACTCTTGCCGCCATCCGAAAAAATCTGGAACTTAAGAAAACATACAGCGCGCCGCGCATTCATGTGGCGTTCGGCGTCCATCCCGGTGAAATCAAAGTAGAAGAGCTCGAAGAAACATTTGAATTCATCCGTGCCAACATCACCCAGGCGACCGCTATAGGCGAGACGGGGCTCGATTACTGGTACAAATGGGCCCGCAAAGACGAAGACGAAAAAAAGAAACAGCGGGATTGTTTTGAAAAACATCTTGAGCTTGCCCGCGAATTCGATTTGCCGATCGTCATTCACAGCCGCGGGGCGTGGGAAGATTGTCTGAAGATGACCTGGTCCTTCGGCATCAAGAAGGCGTTGTTTCACTGGTACAGCGGTCCCGTCGATGTGATGGAGAGAATCCTGACAGCGGGATTTTATGTGTCGTGCTCGCCGAGCGTGGCCTACAGCCCGCAGTCCCGCGAGGCCATGATGCATGCTCCCGTCGAACGGACGCTCATCGAAACAGACAGTCCTGTGTTTTACAATCAGCCTGATGAGGGATTTCAGGCTGAACCAAAAGACGTATGGCGGACACTGAAAGCTTATGCCGAATTAAAAAAAATGGATGAGAAGGAGGCGCTCCAGCGACTGATTGCCAATGCCCAAACATTCTTCCAAATCTGATGAAGTCATTTCTCCGGATGAAATGCTTAAACGCGGCCAGCGCCGCAGGCTGTTCGTTTGGATTTCGGTCTTTTTGATTCTCGCTGCAGCCGCTTACATGATTTTTAAACCCAAGTCTTTGGCCATCGAGGATGCGGTTCCCTCGGGTATCCTTGGTTATGTCCGTCTTGACGATTTAGTTGATCAGATGAAATCTCTGCGCTCTTCCAAGTTCTGGGACGGAGTTTCAAAACTTAATGTCCCCGGTTTTTTTGAACACGAGAACGTCGATACCCAAAGAATCAAAACCTATGTCACATGGCGCGATAATATCCATGTTGTCACGAGCAGTCCTTTGTTTAAACAATTCTTGGGGCGTGAAGTGGTGGTTGCCCTATATCCGCAGGCGGAGAATTTTTCCAACGGCAGTTGGCCGCCGGGTTTCTCCGGTCTGCTTTTGATCGCCCGACCCGAGGCCGGGACGCGTCTGACCGAAATGCTGGGCGGCGTCTGGAACCAATACAGCAAGGATTGGGAATCAGCCGCCGGACAGTACAAGAATGTTTCCATCACCGCGATCAAATTTAAAAAGTCCGGTGTTTCAGTTTTTTACGCGCGCGTTTATGATCTGATTGCGGTAGCCGTGGATGAGCGAGTGTTGCATACGGTGATTGATACCGTCAAGAATCATTCGGGCACGATCCGGGAGGATGAGCGTTTCGTGGCATTCAACAAGCGTTTTTATGCCGCCGCCGACGGGCAATTGTTTTTGGATATGCCCAGGGTCACGGAATTTCTCAATGTTTACGGCAGTGAGCTCTTTAATCATGTTCCCGACGAGGAAAAGAGTTTTATCCAGGCGCAGATCGAGCATCTGACCTCTGGTTTGAGGGGTATCCAGGCAGCCGGTGCGTCTTACCTGACCGGAAAACCCATGCGTATAAAGTCGATCGTCACGTTCGATCCCGCCCGCAGCATTCCGGAGCTTAACCGCCTTAATAATTGTCCCGTCGTTAGTAATTCGACGGTACCGATGATTCCGAAAGATGCGATCGCGTATCAATGGACGGGGTGTGTCGATTTTCCGGGATTGTATAAAGAATTCACACGGCATGTTCCGCCGGATCCCGATCAGTTGCCGTCCGAACGCCCGTTTGCGGAACTTGAAAAGACATGGAATCTCAACATTGAAAATGACATTCTGCCCGTCATGGGCAGTGAGTTCGGATGGTACGTGCAGGGCATTGAAGCGGGAGGATTTCTTCCGTTTCCAAAATTTGTGGTGTTCCTGAACGTCAAAGACCCCAAAGCCGCCGAAGAAATTTTAAAAAGGATCATCACTACTCCTTTGACGCTCGTCCAGAATGAAGAATATCGAGGCGTGAACATCAGTTTTGTGACGGTGCCTCTTTTGAATTCGTTCAGACCTGGATACGCGTTTGTCAAAGGTTACCTGGTGCTTGCAACATCCAACAGGCTCCTTAAGCAGAGTCTGGATGTTTTGCAGGATCCGTCGAAAAGTCTCTCTTCCGATGATTTGTTTAAAGAGGGGGGAGTGGAACAGTTAATTCCGGGGCAGATGATTTCGTTTGTCAGGATCGGCGAGATATCCCGCCAGTCCAAGGCTCTGGTGGATTGGGCGGATAACTGGTTCTCGCTTAAAATCCAGCAGGCCGAGGCCGATGAAAAAACAACCAGTCAAAAATTGCAGGTATTAAACGAGACCATCCAGACCAAGACCGAGGAACTTCTTTCTTCACAGCAGCGTCTTGAAGAGTTGCGCAGGGAGAAGACTTCGCTCGAGATGCAGGTTCAGGCGGCCGCGGTCACTATGGAAGCAAAAGATACGCTCTCCCAAGAAGGTGCGGTCAAGGGAGAGACGAAAGTGCCTGAAGAACTCCGTCCGGAAAGAATGCTGGAGTACAAGCGTTCGCAATTGTCCGCCTTGGAGCTCCAGTCCAACAGGCTTCAAAGAGATGTTGAATCCATGAGGGGCCGTCTCCCGGATTTGGCGGATGATTTGAGCGACCTGCAGCATCAAGAATTGGATGCTAAGATGTATCAGTATTACGTCGATGAAGTTGTTTCTCCGGTCTTGCACGGTCTTGAATCACTGGTTTCCAAAAAGGTGACAGCATCCGTTAAAGACGGGGTCATCGAATCCGAAATGTTTTTGATTGGAGAATAAGGATATATGACGGAACGTTTGGCTAAAGGTCTGAAGGTTTTAGGATCGATCAACGGCGAAAGCGGTAAGCATATCATGAGCAAGCTTAAAGACATCTCGCCGGATATGGCCCGTTTTGTGATCGAATTTCCCTATGGTGACATATATTCCCGTCCGGGCTTGGATTTAAAGACACGGGAACTGATCACGATTGCCTCTCTCGTGACCCTCGGATTTGCCGCGCATGAGCTCAAGGCGCACGTCGGCAACGCGCTTAATGCCGGATGCACGCAGGAGGAAATCACCGAGACGATCATGCAGATGTCCGTGTATGCCGGATTCCCGGCGGCATTAAACGGTCTGTTCATTGCCGGTGAAGTTTTTCAAAAAAAGGAAACAAAGAAAACTGTTCGTCAAAAAAAGTCCAAGTCAAAAAAGGCGTGACGAATTTTAAAACGGGAGTAGTTTTGAGAATCGGGCATCGGTGGTTCATGTTGTGCCTTATGCTGCTCTTGTGTTTTTCTTTGAGCGGCTGCGCTCTTCTTAAGATGCCTTTTCAGCTTTTGGGCCAGCTTTTCGGGATCGCCCAGAAGGTCCCGACCCCGCCCCCGTGGGTGTTTTTCTAACAATCAAGATTATGAAAAATCAGGAAATCGCAGATATTTTTACTAGATTCGGACAGCTCTTGGAAATTTCCGATGAGAATCCGTTCAAGATCAGAGCTTATTATAAGGCCGCGGAAAATATTTCGGGCTTGGGCGAGGACATTGAAGTGCTCGCCTACGAAAGCCGTTTAAGCGAAGTCGGCGGTATCGGTAAGGCGCTTGAGGAAAAAATCCACGAGTATCTCAAGTCCGGGCGCATCGAAGCGTATGATAAATTGACACGCGAAATTCCTGAGAGTCTTTTGGATGTTATGACCATTCCCTCTGTCGGGCCCAAAAAAGCTAAAATGTTTTTTAAAGAACTAAACGTCAAGTCCGTGGATGATCTCGAACAGGCGGTTGACAAAGGAAAACTTTCCGGCCTGGCGGGCATCAAAGACAAAACGATCGAGAATATTAAAAAGGGCATCGCCGTCGTTAAAGAAGGCCAGAAACGCATGAACGTTGCGTCTGCCACCGAGATTGCACGGAAATTTGTAGACGTTTTAAAGGATTTAAAAGAGATCGGTCGCATCGACATCGTTGGAAGCCTACGCCGCGGCAAGGAAACGATCGGGGATATCGATAA
>JAGNTT010000003.1 GCA_017987425.1 Candidatus Omnitrophota bacterium | reverse complement strand
TTTTCCATCCAGGATAAAAGTGTGGGGCCGAAATTAAAGCTGATCTTGGAATAATTGTTGATGATGTCGATGATCATCTGCTGGCTGTCCAGGATGCGGGCAGCGCCGTTGCGGGCATAGCTCTCCGCCGTCACCCGTTCATTCCAATCGTGGTAAGGATAAGCGGAATCCTGCACCTCAACCTGATCTAGCCACGGATTTTCACGGGGAGGCTGATAGAAGTGACCATGAATACAAACGTATTTGTTCAAGGGGAATACTCCGAATCAAATGAGCGGCCGGAAACGGCGTTCCGGATGCTGGAGAGATCAAAATTGTGTTTTGGACTTCCTGGCGCGGCTCTGTTGTTTTTGAACTTCCAGCTCGACGGGTATGGAATTCATTTTATATATAAGATCGTTGAACGCGCCGATTTCTCTTTCAACCAATGCCACGAATGTACGGCGGCTGCGAGTGGTATAGTTGATCTTGTCCTCGCGTGCAAGCCAACCCAAGGCCTGCAAAACAACCGTATTATTTTCGCGCAGGAGACGCGGCAGTTGAGCAACATTGGTTTCCCCGTTCTGACCGAGAAAGCGCCATGTCTTGCCGGCTATCTCAATAACTTTATCCTTCATCATAAATCCTCCTTAAAAAGTATATAAATTCATTAAAGCGATTTTATTCTAGTATCGTAAAAATCACCAGTCAAGCACGCTTGCATATTTATTCACGCTTGAGGTAAAGAACGCTCAAGGGCGGAACTGTCAGCGAAAAGGAATGCGGCCGGCCGTGGAAGCTGACATCCTCAGTCTCCTTGCGGCCCAGATTTCCCTGCCCGCTTCCGCCGTAATAAGCGGAATCGCTGTTGAACACTTCCTTCCACGCTCCGCTTTCCGGAACACCGACACGGTAGTCGAAATAAGTTGCCGGAGTAAAATTACACACCACAATTATTTTTTCATCAAGACCAATGCCTTTACGGATAAAACTGATGACGCCCTGTGTATAGTCATTGAGGTCAATCCACTCGAAGCCGTGGGAACTGAAATCCTTCTGGAACAGAGCTTTCTCCCGACGGTAGAGATGGTTAAGATCCGCCACCAGCTTCTGCACACCCAGATGCCTCTCGTATTGAGTCAGATGCCAGTCCAGACTTTTCTTGTGGCTCCACTCATCCCATTGAGCGAACTCCTGCCCCATAAAGAGAAGCTTTTTACCGGGATGGGCATACATGTACGCATACAAAAGCCTTAAGTTGGCAAACTTCTGCCAGTCATCCCCGGGCATTTTGGCAATGAGCGATTTTTTACCGTGAACGACCTCATCATGCGATAGCGAAAGGACAAAGTTCTCGGTAAATGAATACATGAAGCTGAACGTCAAATCGTTGTGATGATATTTTCTGTAGACAGGATCTTTGGCAATATACAACAGCGTGTCGTGCATCCACCCCATATTCCACTTCATTCCGAATCCGAGACCGCCTAAATGCACCGGACGGGAAACACCGGACCAGGCGGTCGACTCCTCCGCGATCATCTGTACATCGGGATAATATTCATAAACGGCTTCATTTAACCGTTTCATAAAATTGATCGCGTCGATGTTTTCACGTCCGCCGTATTCATTGGGAATCCATTCGCCGTGTTTGCGGGAATAATCCAGATATAACATGGACGCGACAGCATCCACACGCAGACCGTCTACGTGGAATTTATCGAACCAGAAAAGTGCGCTGGAGATCAGAAATTCGCGGACTTCATTCCGACCGTAATTAAAAATGTAGCTGCTCCAATCAGGATGGAAACCTTTGCGCGGATCGGCATGCTCATACAGATGCGTTCCGTCAAAATAGGCAAGACCGATTTCGTCGCCGGGAAAATGCGACGGGACCCAGTCCAGAATGACACCGATATCATTTTGATGAAGAAAATCGATCAGATACATGAAGTCCTGGGGTGTTCCGAATCTGCTTGTCGGCGAAAAATAACCGACGCCCTGATAACCCCAGGAGCCGTCGAAAGGATATTCCATGACGGGCATGAACTCCACGTGGGTAAAGCCCATCTGCTTGATATAATCGACAAGCGGCTGGGCGATTTCCCTGTATGAAAGAGGACGGTTGTTCTCCTCCATAATTTGCCGCCATGAACCAAGATACAACTCATAGATGGAAATCGGCGCCTGAAGCGAATTATGCCAGCGGCGGTGACTCATCCAGTCGCCGTCGTTCCATTGATATTCCGTGTCCCAGGTGACGGACGCTGTTTTGGGTGCAATCTCGTTATAGAAACCGACAGGGTCTTTTTTCTCCACCTGATAATTGTGATCTTTGGAAACCACAAAATATTTATAAACCTCTCCCTTGGCGATGCCGGGAATGAACCCTTCCCAGATGCCCGAACCGTCCCAGCGCACGGCAAGCGCATGACTGTCGCGGTTCCATGCATTAAAGTTACCGATGACGGCGACTTTAAGCGCGTTCGGAGCCCAGACGGCAAAATAGGTCCCGTGAACGCCGTCAACAGTCATGGCGTGGGCACCCAGTTTGTCGTAAAGACGAAAATGAGTTCCTTCTTTGAACAGATAAATATCGTGTTCGGTAAAGAGAGTTTGATCGTAACGGGTATTAAACGTGGCAGAATTCGGAGCGCGGTGCCCTAACTGATTGTGGTGCTCGTTCATGGATGAGTTCCTCACATATTGATTTATGGATAATTGAATATAATATTACTCACGCCATCAGAACGATCGCATAACTATCGAAGTGAAAACATCTTAACACACAACGTTGCGAAATTAAAACCGTATTTATAAAGATCGTCCTCACCCGACGATCTCCGGAACCACGATGCGACGATCCGCCTTTATTTCCCACCCCAAAGACCGACTAACGGACGCGAGGCCAACGGAAAAACGCCGCCTTCGCTCACGGACTTAACGTCTTCAACGGAATAAAATGCCTTGGGATTAAATTGTTTGATGATACTGATGACTTTATCGTGCTGGCATCGCTGTACCACGGTGAAAATGAGATTGACCTTTCCCGTTGCCCCTTGCGCATCAAGGCATGTTACACCATAACCCTGCTTCTTCAAATGCTCGAAGAGTTCGGTGGCATCTTTCCGTGTGATGACACGGATGACCTCAAGTCCGACCGCCAGACGTTCTTCGATGCGCATGCCGATGAAGTTCCCCATGGCAAAGCCTCCGGCAAAAGCAATATAGGTGACAATATTATCCATCCCCAGAAGGACCTGGCGGACCGCCAGGAGCCATATCATCACCTCGATAAAACCGAGTAAAGGCACCGCCTTTTTGCGACCGCGAGCGAGCAAAAGGATTCTGACCGTACCGATCGTGACGTCGCAGATGCGCGCCAGAAAAATCAGCAGAGGTAGAACAACCCAGTGGAACGTTGAAGAGTTTAAGAAAGCTTCGCTCATATATTTCTATAACGGATCAGGACTGGCGCAAATAGCCCCAGGCATGCAGTTTGTCGCTGTCTTCATACCATCGGTCGCCGATATCGTTTCGGTAATACATATTGGGAATCATGATGTTGGAAATACGGTTGTAAACCTGCGCCTGTGCCTGCTTCATGGTCGTGCCCGTTCCGACGACAATCAGTGCGATTCCGGAATTGCCGGCCACCAGCCATTCACCATCGACCGTTTTGATATCCCCAATGTGGATTCCGTCGAGATTGGGCTTCTTGAATAAAATGACTCCGTCTTTGGAATAAGTCTCGAACGTCTGCGGATCGTTAAACGGATAAGGCGGCACCAGAATGCGCACGCCGATCTGAAAACCTTTTTTGCATTTGAATTCTTTGAGCTCGCCGGAAGCCATCTGATATAAGAATTCACTCATCGGCATCAGAATCCCTTCCTGCTGGATACTGATCGTTGGATAACCGAAACGCGCGGTGAACTCGAGCGGATAAATCCCGTTAACGTTGACGATGCAGTTTAGGTCGATATAACCCACATAACCTTCTCGCGTCAGCGCGGGTTCCATTTTTTTGAGCGTTTCATTGAAGATCTGATTGGGGCCGCTCCAGTACATCGTTGTTCCCATTTCGCCGGTCGAAGGACCGATATTACCGGAGAATAACTTTTTGTGTTCAAAATTGATATTCACCGGATAAATGAATTCTTTGCCGTTAAAAAACGCGCCGACAGCCACTTCAACCCCCGTCACGCGTTTCTGCAGCTGAAATTCTTTTATTTCTTTGGACCATGACTTTTTGTAAGCTTCGAGGACCTGGATAACATCAACACCGTCCTCTTCCTCACCGACAAAAAGCAGTCGCTTGATGTTCTGCGCCTCGCCGCTCGGTTTGATGACATAACGCGCGGGGTTCTTCTTCACATAATCAATAGCGGCGTCAAACGATTCGAAATTGCCGAAAGGTATAATGCTGATACCGGCTTTTTTAAGTTCTTCCTGGCCGAAACTGCGGTCATCCTCGAGCATGTCGGTGTATTCCGTGCCTCCGATGACGAGCTTGCCTTTTTTACGCAGGTCCTGCGCTTTCTTGCCGTGACCGAGCACATCGTCGAACACGATCACATCCGCCCAGTCCACATCTTTTTTCCAGTCGTCCGTCTTGGGAACAAATCCGTCGGCGATATCGCGGATTTCTTTCTCTTGGATAAAATACCGGACATCATGCCCTTCTTTGACGACCTGCCAGGCAATGTCATGGATCAACGCATCAATGGACACAAACAAAAATTTTTTCTTAGTCATATACCTCTTTGCAAATTGCAATTTTTATAATTCACGACGATGATTAAATGTATTATAAGCGACCTTGATGGCAATTTAAAATATTTCTGCTAATTTTTAATTCAAAAATAGTATATACTTATCCCATGATTAATAAATATTTCATCGGAATTGATGTCGGTGGAACAAAAATTGCAGCCGCTTTGGTAACAGGCACGGGAAAAATTATTTCCCGCTCCAAGCATCCGACTCCGCTTAACGCGCACGGCAAAGATATCCTTAAAGTCATCATCCGGACAGTCCACGACGTCCATTACGATCACTCATCCAAGAAAATTTCAGGCATCGGGGTGGGCATTCCGGGCATCGCCGATCCCAAAACACACGAGATACTCGTCACGCCCAATATCAAACTGGCGGGATTTCCCTTAAAAGCATCACTGGTCAAACAATTCAAAACAAAAATTATCATTGATAACGATGTCAATTGCGGACTTTTGGGCGAGCAATGGCTCGGTGCCGCTCAAAAAGCCAGAAATGTGATCGGACTCTTTCCCGGCACGGGCATCGGCGGGGCAATCCTGATTGACGGACGGCTGGTCACGGGTTCCCAAGGCGCTGCCGGGGAAATCGGACATATGACGATCGATTTAAACGGTCCCAAATGCAGCTGCGGCAACATCGGATGTCTGGAAGCTCTCGCAAGCCGCTGGGCCATTCAGCGGGATATCCGTGAAGCGATCAAAGCCGGAAAAAAGTCCATCATCCCCGAACTTTCCAAAAACTATCTTGCCGTGATTAAAAGCAAAGCCATTAAAGAAGCCTTAAAACAGCGAGACGCCGTCGTGACCGAGGTCATGACCAAAGCAGCCAACGTCCTTGGTCGCGGCTGCATTTCCGTGAATCACATCTTTAATCCGGAGATGATTGTCTTGGGCGGAGGTGTTATCGAGGCATGCGGAGATTTCCTGCTTCCCCGCATCAAGAAAATCGTGGCCGGCGACCCGTTTCTCAAGAAGTTCAGACCCTGCCAGATCATTGAAGCCAAACTCAAGGATGATGCCGTTATTCTCGGAGCCGTTGCGCTCGTTCGTCATCCCGCGTAATGTTTGATGAAGAAATCCTGCACGTTAAACTTGTCTTCCCCGTTCTTATAATACGAATAGGTCTTGTCCGCGGACAAAATACGGGACTTTGTATTGTCCTTCCAGTAAGACTCCAGAATGGAATTCAACTGCTCGCTGATGTCCTGCCGATAAATTTCAAACATAAGCTCGATACGGCGGTCGAAATTGCGCTGCATCCAGTCGGCGGAAGCCATAAACACACGCGGGTTGGAATTGTTATTGAAGATGTACACGCGCGAATGCTCTAAGAAACGGCCGACGACGCTTCGGACTTCAATATTCTCGCTTAAGCCCGCGATACCCGGCATCAGACAGCAGATCCCGCGCACCAGAAGTCTGATCTTGACTCCGGCATTGGAAGCTTCGTAAAGTTTTTCAATGATCTTGGGATCCTCCAGCGAATTCATCTTGGCAAAAATCATCCCGTTCTTATTCTTTTTCTGGAAGCCGATCTCATTATCGACCAGATCGAAGAAATATTTACGAAGATCATTAGGGGAAGAAACAATCCTCTTCCATAAAGACGGCATTGAATATCCGGTCATGACGTTAAAAACATCTGAAATGTCACGTCCGAAATCGTCATTGCAGGTGAAGTAACCGATGTCCGTATATTGCCGGGCGGTCTTCTCATTGTAGTTTCCCGTCGACAAATGGATATAACGGCGGATGCGCCCCTCTTCCTTGCGGACAATGAGCGTCAGCTTTGAATGGATCTTAAGCCCCGGAATGCCGTAGATCACGTGGCAGCCCGACTGTTCAAGTTCCCTGACCCAGCCGATATTCTTTTCTTCATCAAACCTGGCTTTAATCTCAACTAAAACAGTGACCTGCTTTTTATTCTGTGCCGCCTGCTTTAAGGCATTAATGATCGTCGAATCTTCATTCGTGCGATAGAGCGTCATTTTAATGGCCAGCACGCCCTCATCTTTGGCCGCAGACTGAATGAGATCAGCCACAGGGTGAAATGACTGAAAAGGTAAATGAACGATGAAGTCACCCTCTTTAATCTTCTCAAAAATATTCTCATAAGGGACTTTGGCCGGAACGAAACTGCGGTACGCCAGCTGAGGCATGTCCATGAGAGACGACAAACTCATCAAATACGTCAGGTCGAGCGTCCCGTTGATAAAGGAAACATCTTCCTTTTTGAATCCGATGCCCTGGCAAAGCGCCTCAAGGAGCTCCGGAGCACAGGATTTTTCAATCTCCAGATGAACCGCCTTGGCCTTGCTGCGCTTCTTAAGCTCGTCTTCCATGGCCTTGAGAAGATTAGGCGCATCTTCATCCTCGACGGACACTTCGCTGTCGCGAATGACGCGAAAAAGCGAGAAACCCTGGATCTTGTACCCTTTAAAAAATATCTTCATATGCTCCTTGATAACCTCATCAAGAAGTATAAAATCGCTGCTGTCTTTTTCCGACGGAAGCTTGATCACGCGTCCAAGATTTGCCGGGATCGGCAGAATGGCCAGGTGAAGTTCCTCATTCCGGTTGACGCTTACAGCAAAGGCGATCGTCTTGGACGGAAGAACCGGAAACGGATGCCCTTGGTCGACCGCCATGGGCGTAACAATGGGAAAAACAGTACCATCGAAATAACGCTTCAAAAACTTCTTTTGGTCATTGGAAAGCTCTTGAAACGATTTGATACGAACGTTGTGCTTTTCCAGATCTCTAAGGATTTTCCCGCTGTGAATGTCGTAAAGCCTTTTGACCAGCTCGTCAATTTTGGAACGGATTTCACCATAAATTTCATGCGGATAATAACCATATACATCCATCCGGTTGTAACCGGAATCCAGCAGTCGTTTCAAATCAGCAACTCGAACCATAAAGAATTCATCCAGATTGCTAACGAAAATGGCGGCAAACTTAAGACGCTCCGCGAGCGGATTGGCATGATCGACCGCTTCTTCAAGAACGCGTTCATTAAAAGCCAGCCAGCTTAAATCACGGTGTATGATGTTCGGTTTTTCTTTTTTTTCTTCTTCCGGCATAATCAATCCTTTTTATGTCTATCAGGATTCCTCTTGGCGAACGGTCAACAAGAGTCGGTTTCCTGTGATCTCTTCAAAAAATCCTTTTTTCTCCATGAAACTCGACTTCTCTAAAAGAAAACTCTCATGCGTATACACGATGAGATTAATATCCTGGGTCTTGGTGACCTTGACTTCCATCTTCTTGACCTTCTGGCGGTGCGAACGGTCAAGGGAATTTGCCACTCTCAATAATGCGCTCAACTTCTGGACAAGAATTTGCTGTTCAGTGGAAAGTGAATTGTAAATCAAATGCGTCGGAAGCGGCGCTGATTTACGATGATAACGCGCCACCGCGGCGATGATCTTGATCTCATCCTCCGTCAGTCGGAAAAGATTGAGTGAATTGATCACATATTCCGTGTGTTTATGATGGGCGCGGTTATTAATGAACATACCGATGTCGTGCAGGTAAGCGGCAAGAGTTAAATATAACCGGTCATTTTCCTGCAAACCCAAAGAGTCTTTAAGTTCATCAAACAACGTCTGCGAAAGGCCGGCGACATGGTTCATGTGGTTCAAATCAAGATTAAACTTCCGGCAAATGTATGTGGCCACTGAAACAAGCTGGTCGATCCTGTTGTTTTTGTCCAGCGACTCATACTTGTCGAGCTTATTGGACAGAATGGCTTCGGACAAGGAAGTCTGCAGGATGAAAATGTTTTCCTTATTGGTTAAATAAAAGAGAGAACTTAAAATCGAAGCGTATCCGACGATGGTCTCGGAAATATCCGCCGGAATTTTATAATCACGGGCAATCTCGGACGCGCTGCGTTCCCTGATCCGCGCCAGGAATTCATCGGACTCACTCTTTTTAAACTGAAAGAAGTTGGAATCGCGTCGCTTATTGGGAAGTATGTTTTGAATAAAGGCGGAATAATTTTCGTCGATCAGGATCACGTCATCGACATTAAGCTTGGGACTCATCTGCTGGAGATATTTGATCTCATGACCGATATATTCCTCAACGGCATCATAAATTTCTTCCATACTGCCGTCCAGACTGGCCATAAACTGCGCCAGGCGTAAAGTCCCGATGGGAAAACCGATGTTCATAAGGGTATTCCCTTTTTCCATGACGGAAATATCCAGGCTACCGGCGCCGAGTTCGCCAATCAGAAGGTTCTTTTCGCGGATCGGATAAGCTTTTTTGATTTTGTTGGAATTGGAAAGGAAAGAATCAATGTAATAAACAACGTCACCGGCATTGAGGACTTCAATCTTGAATCCGGTCTTGCGATAAACGGTGTCGAGAAAGATGTCGCGGTTTCTGGCCTCTCGAACTGCAGTCGTGGCAATAACCGCATAGTCTTTAACATCCAGCTCTGCCAGGACCTGCTTGTATCTCTCAAGGACACCGACGGTCTGATTGATGATGCCCTGCGGGATTTTCCCTTTAAGAAAGGCGTGCTTGCCGATCGGGATGGGATTTTTTAAGGTTTCAATGACAACAATCTCATCATTGCGGACTTCTCCAACGATGAGTTTGATTGAACTTGAACCGACATCGACAACTGCTGCTCGCATAGACCCTTTCATTATCCTGTGAATTGTAAAGAAATGATTAAGCTTCTGTTACATCTTATCTCCGATTATCCTGATGCTTTCCGCGATCTTATCGAAAAGGACCGAATAATTCGGCCATTCATCTTTAGGATTCACCGAGAACATAAAACTGTATACCCGGTAATCATGGACCACATAATAATCCATCAAACGCATTTCCGGAAAATCCTGCGAAAAACCCTCTACCTTGACGGCCGGTAACCCGTTCACCTCAAGGCGCGTATACTTAAATCCGTTTGCATACTGACCCAACATTCTAACCATGGCTTCCGTCAACTCATCGATCCCGGTCACGGGTTCATTGATCCTTGCCACAGTTAAAAGTACAGCCGGGTCCTGCTGGATGACCATCATGACCGCTTCTTTTCTGTCGACATCCTGCTGCCAGCTGCGGTTGCACAAAAGCTCGACCCCCAATCGCCGATCCGCGCATAAATGCAGATCCACAATGCCTTGGGCGTTTTCGAGAAGCCCTAATTGGGGATCATCAGCCCAAACTTGGCGGGCTAATGCAATAAATATAAGTATAAATATAGCATGATATAAGCGGCGCAAACCACTCGGGAAGGCATTCATATGGCATAACCCATTGAATAATATTGAGATGTGTAAATTTAAGATTATATCTTAACGGGAACCCGGGCTAAAAGCAAGCCCAAATACGGCCAAAAAAAATAAAGAGGTAAAATCAAGGCGACTCCTTGTTTTTACCCCTTTCTAAATACGCCAAATCGTTTAAATTATTTACTTTTTCTGATCAGTCGCTCAGCTTCCTGCCAGTCCTGAACGTCGTATCCATGCAGATAACCGCGCGCGGCGAAAAGTTCATACGCTTTGCAGGCGACCTTCTGACGGAATTCTTCTTCTTTGACCGTTAGCTGGGAATCAAGTTCTTCGTGAGCATCAACAACTTTTTTACGTGCGGCGGGTTTCTTGGCAATACTGATTTTGCGGGTATCGGGTTTCATGTTTTCCCCCTCTTGGTAGATGAAAAAAGATTTTCTAAACAACTGAAACAAGCTGCATGCGCTAAAAATTTATTTTGCTTCGGGACATCCATGCCCAAACTCATCGAGGCTTCAATGCCGCCAGAAAATCTTGGCTGGAACGAATGCACTAATATACCGGACGTTCCAAAACTTGTCAAGAAAGCCGTCAGCGCCTCTTTCATGTTGCCATACCAAAAAGATAAAACGGCGTTTCAAAACCGAGTGCATATTTCAAAAAACTCCGCCGGGATTGATAAATGATATGAAATCCCAAACCTTGAAAGAATTCCGTTGGCTCGCCGGACATCGTACTGAATTGCACACCGCGCACATGATTACTCTGGAGGAGCCTGATTACAGTAAGAATAAGGCGATTCCCCACCTTCTGTCCACGAAAGCCGTCACGCACATTAATATGAAATGTCGACGGATACTGACCGGCAAAATCGGGCACAACAAATTCGCCTTTAAAATGACTTCTCAATACATTCACAAGAAACCGGTATGTTTTTTTATTCAAAAAAGTTCCGCGCGCGATCGCCTTGAACAATAACGGCACGAATATTTTGAATGGGGCTTCACGTCGCATACGACTGATATCCAACGTCCCGATGATATAGCCGATCACCTCGCCGCCCGCTTGCGCCACAAAACAGGAACCGGGTTCATGGTCCGTATAATATCCGGTCAGAGCATCGGCGACAATTTCGGGATCGTCAAAAAACAAATGCGGTTTATGCAGAAATGAAGTTTCATAATTGATACTGCGTATGGCGGCACGGTCTTTGACCTCATACGGCCTGATCAAAATCTCATTGTCCTTATAAATCATAGTTTAATCCCATAACCGTCCAGGCTGAATTCTCCAAAGGAAGATGATCCATCCGAACGACGACGGAACCCAGGATCTTTTGCGGCCTCTGAATCAATTCCAACGGAATCGAAACAAAAACATCATTCCCTTGACGGGAAATCCGCGTACCCGTTCCGCGCAAGTAGGACGCCCCATCCCATACCGCCGCATTCATGTCCCCGTTAAACTGCACATGAAGCTTCGGCATCTCCTCAAATGACGTTCCCTTGTTGAATCCAAACATATAGAGATCAACCGAAAATCCCCGACGGGGCCACTGATTAAGCCTTATTTTTAAATTCAAATATTCGGGATTCAGAGTATAAACAACTGATCTCAAGACCGTGGCATGGCGGTCGCTCAGGCAGCCGCCCTGCAGACACGTCTTCTGTTCTTTCTCGTTCGCGGCCCAGGACTCCGCATTTAAATTTTCAGAATGCAATTCAAGTTCCGTAATCTGTGAAAAAACTTCATTCGCCCGGACAAAGGTATAAAGATACTTGGGCTTATACGGGATCTGTGTGCGGTAATAACGGATGACGTCTTTTTTTCGGTCCAGCTGCTGGGGGCTTAATTCGAAATTAAACCATTCATTTCCCTGAAAATCCAGTTTGCCCGACGGATCAAGACGGAGATGGGACTTGAGCCCGAGCGGCCGCGGCCAGCCAGTGGCATGAATGAAGAAATTGTAAACATCCGGATCAATCTCTCCTTCCAATTTCCACAAAGAGACCTTAAGAAAAAGATGTGCCGCCTGATGGTCACGGTTCACATCCGCCGGATGAGTGACGAATATCTTGGTTGGTTTAAAATCCCTCAGGACTTTTATATAATCGTCGAGAATACTTTGCGGCTCATAAGCCGCGCCGGGCGTGAGACTAAGCGGATACGGAACCTCAGTCACTCGGGTCAATATGCTGCGGTAGGGTTTACGCGCTTTCCAATATTTCTTGAACAGGTTTAAGATACCGTAATCCGGATATCCTAAAAAAATCAAATCCTTTTCCTCAAGGCCCAAGAATTTCATCGCTTCAACCGCTTCATTCTGGCGGAGTTTCCCCATCTCAAGAGCCTGCGCGGATGTGATCACCGGACGTTTTTTATAATATATAAATGATAATGAGTTACTGTCCCCGTTGGTCAGATAGAGTATACGGACAGGAATATTCAGACGGACAGCTTCCTGAATGACGCCGGCAGCACCGATGGCCTCATCATCAGGATGCGGAGCAATGACAAGAATGCGGTCAGATGAAGAAAACGTCAACTGCCGCAGATCGCTATCCGCTCCCGCACTTGAACAAAATAAGACTGCGGTAAAAACGATAATAAAAATTTTATTTAGTAATCCCATATGGTTGGTATCGCATCAATAGGACCCGCCAGAATTGCACCGAATAGACCCACGGCAACAACAGACAGATAAATCAAGAAAGCTCCAAGTATCAAAAAGTACACATACCGATTTAACGTTTTAAGAGAAGAAATCCCCTGCAAGGTGAGGATTAAAAGCATCGGGCAGAAAAAAAGCACAGTACGCGGAACACCGACAGGATACTTACGTAGCATACCGACACATACAAGCTCGGCGAACACAACCAAGGCGACAGTGGAAACCGAGACGAATTTCCAACCGCCTTTACCGATATCTTTAAAGAACGCCGCAAACAAAGTCACAAGCCCAAATAGCATAAAGAATCGGGCCAGCTTCCTGTAAACTTTAGGCAATTCCACAAACCATCTGGAAAAGATATTATTAACAAACTCTCCGAAAGTTTGAAAAAAGCCCTTAACAGAGTCCGTAGAAATAAAATAATCATTAAATCCGAAGGAGACTATATCCACAGGTCTTAAACGTATATCGAACAGATACGAGCATGTAACAAATACGACAAGTGAACAGAAATAGGCCAGAATAAATTTAAGCTGAGAACGATCGGTCTTGACCGCCGCAGCCAGATTCCATAAAGGAAAGGCCAGAAAAAAATAGGCCGGATAGGAAAACATCACCAGAACAGGCAAAAAAACCAGCATCATCATATACCGCCGATCTCCGACTGAACTACGGAGCTTTTCCTGCGTGTATAAGAATGACATAAAGATGCCCGAGACCAGAACATCCATCGAGTACTGTTTGAGCTCGGCTGAATAATAAATCAACGGTGCCGAAGCGGCCCAGCACAGAACGAATGCCAGGAATTCAAGGGGATTTTTCAGCTCGCGGCGCGCCACCCGAACCCATACCGCAAAAGCCGCCATCATGCAGACAAGTGAAAAAAAGCGCAGGCTCAAAACAGAATTGTCGAACAACTTGGCGAAAGACTGAATGTAAAAAAGATATAAACGCGGAAAGACCTGAAAAGTCTCAAGCTCCCTGGTAAAGAAATCTGAAGGATAAAAATCCTGGATGCTGTCAAAGACGGCCAGTTCATCATTCCACAAAGGTCTTTGGCTAAAATAATGAACACCGCATGCAGTCACATACCAGAGCGCGATCAGTATAAATACGGCACGCCATAAATATTGAGTATTGTTTTTCACGATTGACATTATATCCCCTTGGTAAATGTCGCTATTATATCAAAGCACTTCAAAAAAAAGCCTTTTTCCCGAAGAAAAAAGACCGATTAATATATCCATTTATTGATATAATCCGACCATGCCTGTTCACTCATCAACGCCAAAACTCAAAGCCTTCGAAGTCCAAAAACAGCTTCAGGCCCTGGCCGATCCGTCGAAGGTCAAAATACTTTCCGGTTTTTTTAAGACCGCACCAGGCCAGTACGGAGAAGGCGATATTTTTATCGGGGTTACCGTTCCCCTGACACGTTCAGTGGCACGTAAATTCCGGCAATTGCCGATGGAAGAAACACTCATACTCCTTAAGTCTCCCATCCACGAAGAGCGGCTGTTGGCGATTTTCATTCTGGTCGAACAATTTCACAAGTCAGAAGAGACTGGCCGCAAGGAAATATTTACCGCTTATCTCAATCACTGCCGCTACGTCAACAACTGGGATTTGGTCGACAGCTCCGCTAGACAAATTGTGGGAGGCTTTCTTAAAGGCAAAAACAAATCGCTTTTAATAAAACTTGCCAGCTCTTCTTCAGTCTGGGAACGGCGCATAGCGGTCATCGCGACATACGCATTTATCATCGACGGAGATTTTGAGGAGACATTTAAGATTGCCGCCATTCTTTTAAAAGATGAACATGATCTCATTCATAAAGCTGTGGGTTGGATGTTGCGAGAGGCGGGTAACCGGGACATAAAGGCAGAGGAAAAATTTCTCATCAAACACTACAAGAAGATGCCGCGCACTATGCTGCGCTATGCGATTGAACGTTTTCCTCAGGCACGCCGGGCAATGTACCTACAAGGCTTTGTGTGATTCGCGGATTTTTCGACAACTCTCATCCATAAGGACGGCATTTTCCTCCTGCCCGAGATCTGCGAAAGAATAAGCAAACCGGCCCCCTTCCTCACACAACGGATCAATCTTTGCAACATCATCATACAACTTCTGGGCTTTCGCATAATCACCCCGATTTCCATAAATAAACCCAAGAAGCGTCTTGGCTGGAGGGTTATGGGGGTCAAGGCTTATAGATTTAAGCAAACTGTCTTCTGCCCGCGCATACTCCCCCATGGCCGTATCGACAAAAGCCGCATACACATAAACGGCGCGATCTTTTTTATCACCCCTAAACGCTCCCGTAAGCGCCTCCCTGGCCTCACGGAGTTTTCCGATATTATAGTAAGCCTGAAAAACAAAGATATGCGCCACCCTAAACCCGGGAGCATTATCCCGATAATACAGGGCATATCTGAGCTCATCAGAATAAAGCCTGTTATATTGCCACGCCACATTAACCCAGAACATCACAAGACAAATCATAACCCCGACAGCCAGACGCCGCCAATGGCTATATAAACGATCAATCATCAAGCCGAATAGAACAAAAAAACCAATAGATGTAAAAAGCAGCCAGTGCGATTCATAAATCAATCCTTCTTTAGGCACAAGCATGCCGCCGGCGCATACCGGAATAAAACCGACAAACAGCAATCCCAATGCCCAGGTTACTATTCCCTGGCGGCGCGAAACAATTAATGAAATAAAAACACATAAGAGCACGCCCCCGAGAAAAAGCCATGGCCATACATTCGTTTTGAGAAAAGGTTCACACCAGTTAATGACAATCCCCTGCAGTGAAACCAGCTTACCCAAATAAATGATAAAAACTTTAACCAGACTTCCCCCATAAGTCAGCCAATCTACGCCCGCTTCGGCCATCTTTTGCATGGCTGAATCTCTCTTCGGCAAGACGGATGACCGCACCCAAAGGTACGCCGCGGCCAGAACAACAAACCCCACCAATGAGAAATACGCCCGCCGTCGGTCTTTCATCAACAGGCAATGAATGGTCAACGCCATGCTCAGGGGAAGGAATATGGCAATCTCATGGGACAAGAGGGCCAAAGAGAACAAAAACAGACTGAAGAAATACATGCCGATGGAGCGGTCGTCGCGGGCATAGAGAAAAAAAGCATACATTGCGGCGATCATAAGGCCGAATACGAAAAACCCGTGCACACCGCCGGGAGGATAATTGACCCATATCACATTGACAGGATGAAGACAAAACAACAGGGCAGAAACCAACGCGAGGACGGGGAGATTAAATAAAAACAGCAGAAACCGGAACAATATAAAACCGAAGACCGATAGAATTAAAACATTGAAAAGATTGACCTTCTCTGGCTGTCGGTCAACCGCCCGAAAGAATTCCCAGGAAATCAAAAACGGAACAGGCCGAAACCAGGAGAATTTGGTACTGACGGGATCACCTTTTCCATTGGCAAGAAAGGCGAACTTGACGCGATCCTTAAAGGTTGGAAGTTCTGCGGGTTTATAAATTTCCGGGCAGTCATATCGTAAGCCTGGGTGGAACGCGTTATGATAGACCAGCAGATTGAGAAAAAATATGGCAAGAAAGACAACTTTAAAACTTATTTTGAGGGGATTGACCATGCTCAACGGAATTCTTTTGATGCACTCGGATATCTATTGTCTCGACAATCCTAAGAAATCAGACAGCCTTATCAAGGAATTTGCGTCCGGCTTCGGTTAGGGTCACGTCCTGTGTACCCCAATCAAATTCGACAAGCGACTCGGCGACGAACGACTCCATCATCTGTGAAAACCGCTGGTGCTGGATCAAATATTTCTTAAGACTGTACTCATGGAGTTCGGACATATTGAGTTTGCAGCCCTGGTCGTTTAAATGCTGCAGAACGCCTTTGCGGGCGCGTTCAAAAAACTGCTGTTGTTTATCCAGCTGGGCCTGAGTATTTTCGTCCATATTCCCCTCCTGTTTAAAACTGCCCCGTCTTTAACATCACAAGCGTACAAGCATTCACCGGTACAATTCCATTGTCCTTGGCCTGTCGGCTAAGATCCTCATTTTCAGCGCCGGGATTAAAAATAATGCGGCGCGGACTTTTATTGAGTATGCCCTGACTTAACGACGAAGAAATGTCCGCGGCAACGTACAATGAAACCGTATCAATAGGTTCGGAGATGTCACTGATGGATGCGTAAACCTTATGTCCGTCGATCTGCTGGATGCGTTTATGCACCGGAAAAACAGCGTGGCCTTTCTCCTGCAGCAGTTTGACTGCCATATACGAATACCGTTCCGGATTGTCGGACGCGCCGATGACTGCGACGTTCATAATTTAATTCTCAGGGTTCAGCGGTCAGTGGTCAGTTATCAAACTTTTATTCTGATCACTGACCACCGATCACTGACCACTTATTAATGATGGTGGTGCCCGCCCTCGCCGTGCACATGGCCGTGGGAAACTTCTTCGGGCAAAGCGGCACGGGTCGCCGTGATCTCAACATCGAATGTGAGATCTTTCCCCGCCAACGGATGATTGCCATCCAAGACGGCAACTTCATCGGTCAAATCAACGATCATGACTTCCTGATAAGTCGCGCCCTCGCCGGTCGCAAGCACATCCCCCAATTTAATCTCGGTACCGTTAGGCAGCTGAGTGCGGGGTACTTTGTAAACCAGGCTCTGGTTGTATATTCCATATGCTTCAGCATGAAGAACGGTGACCGTTTTACGATCACCGGTTTTCATATCAAGAAGTATCTTTTCCAAACCGGGAATGATCTGCCCTACGCCGGAAAGAAACGTCAACGGCTGCTGACCGCGTGAAGAATCCAGTTGTTTGCCATCATTGTCTGTCAAGGTGTAATGAAAAGAGATAACCTGGTTTGCCATGAAACTTCAACCTTTCTTATAGAAACGCCAAGTGGGTATTAATTAAGCTCTATCGCCGGGGGATACTATAGCATTGAACCCCCTCCGGTTCAATTATCACGCGTACGAACGGGGCCCTCTTTACTATTGCACGAATTGAGGCGATTTGATCGCATCCTTACTCTTTACGAATAAGCCACCCTTCGTTTGAATGCGGAAACGCCTGCGGATTATTCGCATATGATTTTAAGAATCCAACCCACTGCTCGGGTGTGGCAGTTAAAACAATATTGGCCTCGGGATCTTCGGAAGCCTTTTTAAACGGGAGGTCGATTGTTCCAGCCTGTATTTCCTTAACCAGCCATTCGTAATCCAGAGGATTAAAAAGCAGCTTCCCGTTCTCATGCTGGACCAAACAGACCAAGTGAACGGGATCGCCAGGGCCAACAAGATCGTTTCTCAACATCCCTTCATCCGGGAATAAATCAACAAACAGTTGATCGCCGACCTTAAAGAATGTCAGCTTGGAATCACCGGGAATACCGCTATCATCCACGAGAGTGATCTTGCCCGGAGCAAGAACCACATACGACTTATCATTCGGCTCAACCGTCTTTTCATAAGCCCAGGTACCGTAGAGTTCGGGTGTATCGACAACAAGATCGGGCGTAAAAAAAGGCTTCATAGACCCCAGCACACAACCGGTCAGAAAAAAACACGACAAAAGGCTCAATGCGATTTTTTTCATAAAGATTCCTGCATAAAACTATTTTGATTTGATTTTAAGCGCCTGTAAAATTTTCTTGGGGTTTTCTTCGGATACAAAAACGATACGGCTGGTTTTGCCCATTTTGTCAACGCTGCCGTAGATCAGCTTCAGGCCCACGCCTGCGGCGGAAATTTTGTCGGTAATCGAATGCAGAGCGCCGGGCGCGTTGTCCACAGAAACGAGAACCACATCTTCTTCATCGACATCGTAACCTTTTTCCTTGAGCAGGCGCTTGGCATGAAGGTTATTCTCGGTCACCAGTGTCACAACACAGCGGCCGTCCACGGCATATGCGCAAATCGCCACCATGTTGATTTTGTAAGAAGAAATGAGGCTCGTAATCTGTGCGAGCGTTCCGACATCATTGCCCACACGGACAATTAATTGCTTGTTCATTGCACCTTTGATCATCTGACTCTCCTTTTCTTTAAAACCGGCTTAGCGCGCAATCGCATCTAAAGCGGACATCTTGAATACTCGGCTCAGAAACAATTTAATTATGCCTTGTGAAGGGCTGTATTTCAAAGTAAAATAAAACAAATTTAAAGACCCAATTATGGCAAAACGTCTCTTATATTACATCCTAGCAATCAGCGCTTCTTTTTTTATATCTGCCTGCTCCACCTCCCCGAAGACAGTTTCGATGCCGCCCTTGCCGAACTCCTTGACGGGTCCCCGCATGGACACCCTTCACATGGTCGGCCCCGGCGAAACTCTGTGGCGTATCGGCAAAATGTATGATGTTTCCGTCTCCGATATCATTAATAGCAACCATTTGACCAATCCTGAAAATCTTAAAATGGGCCAGGAACTGCGAATTCCCAACGCTTCCCAGCTTAAGCCCGTCGTCACGCTTTACCCTTCCACAAAATGGAAATATATCATCATTCATCACAGCGGAACCGAAGAAGGTTCCGCCCTCCAGTTCCATCAGTCGCACCTTAATAAAGGGTGGGACAAAGGTGTGGGCTATCATTTTGTCATCGATACAAACCACAGCAGCCGTCAGGACGGACAGATCGAATCCACTCCCCGGTGGATCAAACAGGAAGACGGAGCGCACTGCAAGGCCGACGATATGAACACGCGCGCGATCGGTATTTGCCTGGTAGGAAACTTTGACAGCGAACGGGTTTCCGAGAAGCAGATGGAATCACTGGTCTTTCTGGTCGATAAACTCAGACGCCACTACAAAATCCCTCTTAGCCACATCATGGGCCATGGCGAAGTCTCAGGCGCCAGCACCCACTGCCCCGGTAAGAAATTCCCCTGGCGGGAATTTCTCGACCGTCTGCAATCCGCCGCTTCGAAATAATAATTATCATCCGACAAAGAAATAACCCCACCTTAAAATAATCAATAGGATTTAATTGATGATTTTAAAATGGGGATTTATATCTTCATCATGATCGGGGGTTCAATGACACGAATATGTTCTATGCCGGACTGCCCCGGCATACATTTTCTCTGGGAGACGTTCATGGACTATCTTCGTAACGCCCCGCGAAATTATTTTTAAAAGTTGTTCAGGAGCCCTTTTCAGCAGCTTTTTTCACTTGTGACGCCGCACTCACATCGACTCCCAGACGCGCAGCCACCAACATCAGAGCAACAGGGCTGATAGTACTTTCCTCTATAAAAAGACTTCCGAGAAAAGGCCCAAAAAAGAAAGTCATCATAATGACAACAACCCGCGACATTCCGGCCCTGACAATATCGTTATAATTCTGCAAATACGCAGTACGGTCAGTCAAAACAGTTTGAACATATTTCAAACCATGAAAGACCGCAGACATCGCAACCCAAGGAAGGAAAGTCATCCATGGCTGCGGCTGATTTGAAGGCACTAGAATAGCGGTCGCCCCCATGCAAATCGGAGGAAATAACATCATTTCAAGCATATAGGAAGAACCGGAGACAGCGCGATGCCCCCTTGCGATACGTAAATACAGGATGTCAAAGGCGAGCATTAAATAACATTCAGCCAAATAGAACTGAAAGATCGAGCTCACCCCCCAGTTAAGAAGGACCATGCCGACAAGTGGAATTAAATTAGCGAGGATAAGATATAAAAAAACTACCCAACTCATTCCGCCCCCAAAAAAAATTCTTGTCATCCCAACAAGACAGGAACGACAAGAATTATAGTTATGGATCCAAATTCAGGACCTATATTTTCATCATAATCGGCGGTTCAATGACACGCTTATGCTCAATAACTCTCTGCCACGGCATGCCCATCGCCTGACTTCTGGAAGGACACTGGTCTCCCACCATCATCAAGGTCAGAATATCATTCTCAATGCGATAGGTATAGGCTCCCTGCTGACTGCAATCAAAAACAAAATCCCCGCCGATATCCTTCAAAATAAGCCAATCCTGAGCAATCTTGTACAATCCCCATATATCTCTGTTACCATCCCCGTCAAAATCCAGCTCATAGGTGCCGTTCTTAAGGAATGTCAGCTTCTGCGGCCCGTTGTTGGGATCCTCAAATTTCCAGCTTCCGGTGATCTTGCGTGATGAAAACGCGCGGAATTCCTTGGCAAAACTGTTCGATGCCTGCAATCCGCAAACTAATGCCACCGCAACGATAACAACATATCGGAATGATTTTCTCATCCTGTCCTCCCGTGATATTTGATGATGGATGTATTCTACCCCATCATCCGATTAAAGGAAGCATTTGTTTCGCAAAAAATAAAGCCAGGAAAAAACCGCACATATCCGTGATTGTTGTCAAAATCAGACTTGAAGAAAGAGCCGGGTCCTGACGGAAAAATTTAGCAATCAGAGGCAGCACCCCTCCAAGACATACGGAAACAACCGTATTGATCGCAAGCGCCCCCCCAACGACCAGCCCGAAATAGGGATTCCCTTGCCATAAATACGCGATGAACCCCAGAACTCCCCCGACAACGACACCGTTTATGAGGCCTATGCCCGCCTCTTTTAAAAGAACACGGGCAAGTTCATTCGGTTTGATATGGCCCAGTGTCAACTCACGGATACTGACGGCCACCGCCTGGTTGCCGGCCGAACCGCTCATATCGGAAATGATCGGCAGAAAAACCGCCAGAGCAATGACGGCCCCCAACGTGTCCTGATAAAATGCAATGACACTGGCAGCAAGCAGATTGAGGACAATGTTAATGATCAGCCACGATAGTCTGCGGCGGGTGCGTTCCATGCTCGGCATGGACCTTAATTCTTCACCGCCGACGATACCGCTCGCCTTCAGAAAAGAATCACTGTCCCGCTCGGCCGATGCCGTCAGCACTTCGTCTCGGCGGACAACTCCCACCAGAAATTTATCGCGCCTGACGACAGGTATCCCAAGAAAAGACCTTTCCTGAAAGATCTGAATGAGTTCTTCAAGCGGAGCGTCGACATAAACAAAGGAAGGGTTGTGGATCATGATATCGTTCACTGGACGCTGGCGCCCCGACAAGGGTAAATCCCGCATGCGCAAAACCCCCTGCAGGTGACCCTGATTGGATATAACATACGTGTATTGAATATGATAATCCGCATAGACGTTCACATTCTTCTGCAAATCATCCGTCACTTCCCCGACAGTCATCCCCTCACGGTAGGAAACATATTCGATCGTCATAAGCCCGCCGGCACTGTTTTCCGGATACTGGAGAAGCTCGCGTGTTTTCTTGGCTTCGTCGGCGGGAAGATCTTCAAGGATGGCTTGCGCGTCCTGATTGTTGACATCAGAAAGAATGTCCGCCTGTTCTTCAGAGGGAAGTTCCGCCACGATCTGGGCGGCCTGATGGGTGGACATATTTTCGATGAGGTCGGCCGCCTGTTCGTCAGGAAGGTCCTGCAGAACATCAGCCGCGTCCGTCGGACGCAAAAGAGTCAAAAGCCTTTTACGACGCTTGGCGTCGAGCCTGCCGACAGCGCGGGCGGTCTCTGAAGGCGATATGCCGTCGAGAAGCGAGTTGATCGCCTTTTCATCTCCAAAGTCAATCAATTCCTTAAGACGAATCCAAGGATGCGGATTATGGATTGGAATTTTCATCAGTGGTCTGCCGCCGTTTTATAGTGACACGGGCGTGCTAAATCTTTCAGATCTCGCTGATCAGTTTATCAAACTCATTGACGGAAATTGCCGGGACAGACGTAAATGTGATTCCGGTCAGCTCCATGAGGCCCGTTGAAACTTTAATGACTTCTTCGATTCCCGGAAGGTCGACCACGATCAGAAGATCGTACTGACCGATCAAGGCATACATCGCCTTAACTTTACCGCGAAACCGGCCGATGAGATGCTCCGCTTTTCGCGTGCGGGTTGCGCTGGCATTTTTCAATGCATTGGACGAATATTTTCCGAATAATAGATATGTCGTCATATGTTTACCTTTCTGATACGGGGCTTTAAGCAGCCTTCATGGCTTTCACAGAACGGACGGATTTCCAAAGGAAATATCCGATAACGCCAAATGTTACGAGTGGCGCGAGATAATGCGGAACATGAACGCCGAAGCTGTCCGTTATCATGATCATCCCCAAAAAGAAAATCGAATACATGGCGCCGTTTTTCAAATATGGATAATTACGGATTTTATCGACACCACGGATGGTCAACTCACGCACAACAACGGCACCAAGACCGTTGCCGAGGATGATGATGGGCACCGACATCGTAAAGGCAAAAGCGCCGATGACACCGTCGATCGAAAATGTGGCATCGAGAATTTCCAGATAGATTAGCTTGCTCACGTCCGACATGTCCTTGTTGTCCTTCATCTCGGCTTCCACGCGGGCGGCATGTTCTTTAAAACCGTGGGTGATGAAAAATGCGCAGGCTCCGATCGTAGCTGAAAAAGCCATCATGGGATTTTTCTTGATACATAACCAGACGACCACACATAAAATAATCGACGCAATCGCATAAAACCAGCCGCCTTGACGGCTGATGTATTTTTCCATACCCAGACCAAAATTTTTGGGTTCAAGAAAAAGCCAGTGAAAGAAGAGAAAGACCAGAAAAAGACCTCCTCCGACAAGCAAGATCGGCGAAGAGGCCTCTAATGAGGCTGCCACACGCGGGTCGTTGCTGAAGGAAGCCATAAATGCCCCCCACGGCCCGAGAGCAGGATTGGCGCACCACACGATGATCCATGGCAGAAGCCCGCGCACCATAAAGACGCCGATAAATATCCCCCAAACAAGAAACCATTTACGCCACTTGGCGCTCATGGTCGAGAGAACATCCGCGTTGACGACAGCATTATCGATACTGGATACGATTTCAAAAACACATAAACCGAGAATACTTAAAATAATGGCGGACATTTCCATGATATTTGTATTTCCTCAAACTTAAGATGTGATGGACCTTATCCCACCCCAGAAGCCATAAAATATTCAAACCAAACCTGAAGAACAAAACCTTATACAATTTTCTTAGTTAGATTGTCTCTTATAAGGCCGGATAATAAGTCTTAAACCTTTGTCGTAACTGAAATAACTCCAGGCCCAATTGACGAACGCGATCATTTTGTTGCGAAAGCCGACCAATGTCATCAGGTGCACAAACAACCACGTGACCCATCCCAGAAAACCCTGGAATTTAACAAAACTCAAATCGACGACAGCATGATTTCTACCGACGGTGGCCATGACCCCCAGTTCCTTATAGGTAAAAGGTTTGGGCGGCTGTTTGGCGAACATTCGCTTAAAATTCGCGGCCAAAAGTTTTGCCTGCTGAATGGCCACGGGTGCCAGCATCGGATGGCCCTTGGGCGTCTTTTCATCGACCATGCCGGCCACATCGCCGACGGCAAAGATATTTTCATACCCGTGCACTTTGTTAAACCTGTCGACTTTAATCCTATTGCCCGGCGCAAAAGCTTCCTGAGCAAGTCCAGGGATTATGGCACCTGTGACACCGGCCGCCCAGATCACGCTGTCGGCCAGCAATTGCTTGCCGTTGGACAGTGACAAATATTTTCCATTATAAGACATAACCCTCGTCTTAAGCCAGATATTGACGTTATATTTTTTCAGAAATTTCTCCGCACTTCGGGAAGCCTCGACAGACATGGCGTTAAGAAGCCTCGCTTCCATGTCGATCAAGTGGATCTGCATCCGCTGAAAATCCAATTCCGGATAATCGTGCGGCAGCACATGCAGCTTTAGTTCTCCCAAAGAACCCGCCATCTCCACGCCGGTAGGTCCGCCTCCCACGACGACGATGTTCATAAGACTTTCCCTGTCTTCCAAATTGCGCATCAAAAGAGCCTTCTCAAAATTCTCGAGAATCATGTTCCTCAGCATCATGGCCTGGGGAATGGATTTCATGGGCAACGAATGCTCCTCGACATCCTTCATGCCGAAATAATTCGTTTGTGAACCCGCTGCAATCACTAGATATTCATAAGAAATTTCACCGATGGAAGTCTCAATGCAGCGCTCCTCCGGACGTATTTTCGCTACTTCTGTCATACGGAAAATGAAATTGTCCTGATTCTTGAAAATTTCACGAAATGGATAGGCAATTGAATCCGGCTCAAGCGCGGCAGTCGCCACCTGATACAAAAGAGGCTGGAATGTATGATAATTATTTTTATCAAGAAGAACAATCTGCGCCTCGAGATCTCGCAGACCCTTGGCAAGTTCCATGCCCGCAAAACCGCCACCGATAATTACAATGCGTGGCTTGCTTGTCGTTGGAATATTCACAGATATCGACATAATCGATAGCTTTCTTTAGGGATTTTTATAAATAAAACGGCAGTGACCTTTACTCCGGTCATGCCAAAAGATCAGTCAATTTGATAAATTTAAGACGCTTCTACAGGCTGGTTAACGATGCTGAAGCAATGGTTCCGTTCGAAGCAATCCGCCAATGTTTGTCTGAATTGTTCGATATCCGCCAGCATGGCGGAACGGAACTCGAGGCTCTCTTCGATCATCTGAGGAAACAAATTCTTATAATACGCGATCCCTTCGAGAGTATTTTTATAAAACTCCTTGAGATAAACGCGTTGTTTCTCGGTGGGCTCTTCGAGATGATTGGCAACTTCTTTGAGAAAATATTCAACATACATTTTCAATTCTTTGACGAACATATGCGGACGGTAGGAGCCGTTTAAAACATTTTCCCGTCCGTAAATATGACCCGCCATCTCTTCGAGCGTGCATATTTTCGAAAAGTAAGCAAGGTTCGGACCAGGGCAAACGGCAGAAAAACGTTTGTGAGCCGGGTTGCCCATCCGGTTCTTAATAAAAACACCCTCAGCAAGATCATTGCAAATGCAGGACTTTGCCAAGACTTTATCGAGCACTTTTTTATATTCAAAAGGATCAAGGTGCTGACTGTTCAACTCCTCGAGTTTCAATTTCTGATATTGCCTCGAAGCCGTACAGATGGGCTGGTCAGTAAATTCAGTATTCGAAACAAGATAACCTTTGGGGCACGCGCTTCCCGGACGGCTATTTTCGATGCGGCGGTCGCGTTCCAGATCGCTTTCGGAATGACGGAGATTATTGAAAGGAACTCCAAGCGGTGATACCGGACTCAGGTAAAGATCTTCTTCCCGGGCTGCGCACAGCTTTTCCAGCGTCACAGGATCCACATTGGTTACTTCAGGAACAAGTAAAAAAGGTGTCGCCCATCCGGTGCCGTTGAGCTGATAATGATCGAGAAGATATCTATCTTCCTTTGCAGTACCGATGCCGCCCTGCGCAGTGATCTCAACGGGATGAGGGGTCAGAAAACCGATTTTTTGTTTGAGTTTTAAGGCTTCGTTATAAACCGCGTGAAGTCCGTCAATCAATTCTTTACGCTTGACCTTGAATTCCTCGAGGATTGGACCCATTAAATACCCGTCGGTGGCAAAAGCATGGCCTCCGCAATTAAGCCCGGATTCGATTCGGTACTCCGAAACCCATATGCCTTTTTTTGCCAAAAATCTTCCCTGAATAAGGGCTGAACGGTAATCGCTCACCTTGATGATTACACGCTTCTGAATATATCCGGCCGCATCCGCGTAAAAATCCTTAAACTCTTCGATGTATCCATACAAACGTCGATTGAATCCGGCGGAAAAAACAATGGCGGAATGAAGTGTGCTTTGAGCGTAACCACGCAGCGCGGATAACGCGTCGGAAAATTCTTGAGGAAGTTCTTTTTTATCCTTCCCGTAATTATTACGGTCCAGCTTGGTCATGATATTGACATTGATGTCGCCGGGACGGATAGAGGCGCGCAATGCATCCTGCAGTTTTTGCTTCTCCTGAGGATCGCTCGTCGCCAACATTGTTCTGTAAAGTTTTTTAAGGGGAGAATCTTCCGGAAGCAGACGGAAATATTTTGTGATTTCGGTGCCGATTTCAAAAGCGGATGCTTTAAGCTCTGCAAACTGTTTCTGGACGATACGGTCAATTAAATTGAGATATTCCTTGATGCGGCGGGCACGAAAATCTTCGTCATATTTGGTAATCGGAACGTACTCTTCCCCCGTCACCTGGCAGTAGTATTTACGCATCTCTTCAATGAGACAATCGTCAACAAGCGAAATGACTGAAGAAATTCCGTATTTTGCTACTTTTACAGGGGTGTCAATAGAGAAACCTGTCCCCATGACAGGGATATGGAAGGTATGAGGTTTTCTATCCACTTTGATCTCTTGAGAGGATTAAGCCCGGCGCTAACGCGCCGGGCTTAAGATTTTACGCTTTTGTAACGTTTTTAGCTTTAAGACCTTTTTGATCACGTTCGGCTTCGAATTCAACTTCTTGGCCTTCGTCTAAGCTCTTATAGCCATCGCCTTGGATCGCGCTGAAATGGACGAAAACATCTTCCCCCGTTTCGGCAGCGATAAAGCCATAGCCTTTTTTGCTATCGAACCACTTTACTTTACCTTTTGCCATGGTACTTACTACCTCCTTTCCACATGAACTTGGAAATAGTAATCCACGGCAAAGATAACAACGTCGCTTTGAAGCATATGCAGCATTCTCAACAAATATCTAAGCACATAGTTACTATTTTCAACACTTTTACAACTCTACAACTAGAGTAAGCATAGCCCCTTGGGAACTAAAAGTCAAATAAATATATGAATATGTTTATATAGTGTTATTACTCGGAAATGATCAAACCTTCGTAATCGCGGACAGACCCTCCGGCGATACAGCAATCAATAATTTTCCGGCCCAAAGGAAGAAGATCCCTTTCCGAAAGATAAGGCTTGAGTTCTTTGTGGAAGAATTGTGTGAGGATTTTGGCACCTTCATCATAACCCGTATCGCCGACTTCCGGCTGAGTATTGACCTGTAGAAAATCGCGCGGGATAGCCGAACCTTCAACTTGCATCGAATACAACGCATGCCCCAAAAGCGGACAGCGTGCAGGTTGAAGCTGCTCTGGTTTAAAACGCGAACTTCCTCGTCGGGCCAAATATTCACGAGCAATCCATTGCGTCATAAATCCGGTCTGCCAGGCGCCAACATGCTGATTAGGTGAAAGAGTATAGCGTGTCTGAGGTGTTTGAACAATTTGCTTTAAAAGCAAGTTAGCCTGATCTACTCGACGGCCGGTGGCAAAAGGCCAATAAGACCCAACACCCTCGCTGCTCATCCCCGTCGTATCTGTGATACTCGGATTGGCATGCCCGCGCGGAGAAACCAGACGCCAAAGCCATGCCAGCGACGGAGGGATTATGTGCAGCAATCCCAGAATTCCATACGTAGGATGTTCTTTGGTACACGGCGGTGTACGCACACCAAAACTGCGGATGTTAACTTCGACCGGCTCATTGACGATGTTAGGAACGACGCTGCGAGGCATGATGACGCGGGGGTTCGGACATGGAGAACCGGGCTCGTCTTCAATATGTTCCCAAATCAGACACGTAGCCTGCGGCACAGCATACATATTTAAAAAAGTCAGAGGGGAACTTGGATTAATAGTCAAGTTTTCAAGATAGGCATCGACCCCGTAATGCGTGATGTGATTGACGCGCACGAACCATCCCTTTTCCGCGTCAGCCACGACGAGCTTCTTGCTGCCGTTTTGAAAATTTGGATGGCAAAGCGCCATGTCGTCGGTAACTGGACGGAGCGAACATCCCTGAAAAAGAGGTATGTAGCGTCGTTCCTGCGAAATAATATTCTCACCTAGAAGCAGACGCCCGTCGGGTTCGCGGTGCGGATACTGAAGCATTTCGCTTTTACCGCCGCCGGAAGCACCTTCGTGCACGATGGTCAATTGGTTGTCATACGGAGTTGTAATCTGGACCGTGGCGCCGTGAATAGTGACCCACCCCTCCTGCTCACCCAAAGAAAGCAGAAAACCGTAAACGCCTTTTTTGGCACTCGGACCGGGATAAAGATTCAAAGAAAAAAGCTCATGAATTTTTTCGGTGCGGTTGTGAACGACATACTGTTTGCCGTTGCAGTGGGTATGACGGAACGGCGGCGCGACATAAATGACAGAACCCGGCGCATAACCCTCTGGAATATCTGCCTGAGGAACCATACCCTGGATGTCCGATAAAGCGCAGGCAAAAAACGCCGCGTTTTTAGGCGCCACCATAAGCGAAGCATACCCGAGATAATCGCCGCCGGCATAGAAAGGCAAAAGAATCAGATCCTGGCCTTTAAACCAGTCGAGGACAGATGTACGGAATTCCTGAAAAGGAACCTTGAATTTTTCGTTGAAATGGGTTTTGTCGGTCGGATTGTCGTCCGCAATGATCATACTGTCGGGATCGCGGCGGCGCATATATTTGTCGGGATAGTTCGCGGCAAGACCGTTACGGCAGCGTACGACAGTCGCTTCTGTGACAACGCCTTGGCCGGGGACCTCATACTTGACATCGAATGAATCGGCGCCCTGCCCACCCAAGGACAGTTCAATCAATTCTTCTTTATTTTGCGGAATGGTAATACTCTTGGCCTGACTGAGTACACGGACAAGATCTGGCGGCAGAACCATGGATTCCCATAACGATGCGGAGGATTTTGGAATTGCGTTTTTCATCGGTTCAATCTGTTAACAAACAAGTTTTTATACTCTATTTAGAGAACTTATAAAAAACCCAACATCGTTTCCACGCTGTGTCCATTCGGTGGAATCAATGCTGGGTCGCCTGAAGCGCCAATAAAGGACATCTGAGCCCTTTAAACACCGGATAAGATTACCAACAACACAACTAATAGTCAAATATTTTCTATATCTTCTAATCTCAACAAAATATGTCAGAAATACGTCGAAAATGACTTTATTTCTTATAAACTTTTTTCCAGTATGACTGAAGATAAGAAACTTTTTTATTGAGCCATTTAACATTCGATTTGTAATGTTCGGCCGTCCTCGTCATCCCCTCTTGAAAATTAACCTGCGGCGCCCAGCCCAATTCCCGACGGATTTTATCAAAATTTAGAGCATAACGCATGTCATGACCGGGACGGTCTTTCACATACTCGATCAGACTTTTTGGTTTTCCGAGAATTTCTAGCAGCGTTTCCACGACAAGAATATTCGTCCGTTCATGCCCCGAGCTCACATTATAAGTTTCCCCTATCTTTCCTTTTTTAACAATTGTGAGAATAGCTCCGGCACAATCCGAGACGTAAAGCCATTCGCGGACGTTCAAGCCGTGACCGTAAATGGGAATTTTCTGGTTCTTCAATGCTTTGTAAATGATGACAGGAACGAACTTTTCCGGGTATTGCCATGGTCCATAGTTGTTCGAAGGCCTGACAAGAATGGCCGGAAACTGATAGGTGCGCGCGTAGGACTTAATGAGGAGATCGGCCGCCGCTTTCGCCGCCGAGTATGGCGAACTGGGATTGAGCGGGGTCGTCTCATAAAAATGACCGGTCTCGATTTCGCCGTATACCTCATCGGTTGAGACATGGACGAAACGCTCGATACCGCAAGACCGCGCCATTTCGATCAGATTTTGCGTACCCACCACGTTGGTACGGACCACTTCACGTCCGTCAAGAATACTGCGGTCCACATGCGTTTCCGCCGCAAAATTAACGACCGTCCACGGCTTGAATTTCTTGATCGCCGCCGTAATTTTCTTAACGTCATTAATGTCGGCTTTAAGAAAACCGAATTTCCCTTTCAGGGCTTTCAAACGCTCCAGATCGCCGGCATATGTCAATGCATCCACAATAAACACTTTAAAACCCTGGGCAACGGCCTGACGCACAAATTCACTGCCGATAAACCCCGCCCCGCCGGTCACAAGGATACGTGATGATTTTGTCATGCGATGAAATCCCTCCAAAGTTATCCTGTTTTTAGAATATTCAGCAAATATTCCCCGTAACTTGTGTTGATGTCTTGAGCCAACGATTTTAATTTTTTATCACTGATAAAATCCATCCGGTAAGCGACTTCCTCCACACATCCGACCTTGAGGCCCTGACGCTCTTCAATGGTCCGAATGAACATCGACGCATCCAGAAGCGAACCGTATGTCCCGGTGTCGAGCCAGGCGTAACCGCGCCCCATCAATTTCAAATTTAGCTCTTCGCGATCCAGATAAGCGCGCAGTACATCGACGATCTCAAGCTCTCCCCTTTTAGAAGGCCTGACTTTCTTGGCGATCTTGACAACATCGTTGTCGAAAAAATACAATCCTGTCACAGCCCAGTTGGATTTCGGCTTGGCCGGCTTTTCCTCGATCGAACGGATGCGGCCGTCCTTATCCGTCTCGATAACCCCGTACTGCCGCGGATCTCCGACATAATATCCAAAAATCGTCGCGCCTTCGCCGATGCTGACCGCATCGCGCAAAAGATCAGGAAGCCCGTTACCGAAGAAGATATTGTCTCCCAGAATTAAAGCCACGGAATCGCGGCCTATAAACTCTTCACCGACGATAAATGCATCCGCGAGGCCGCGGGGCTTCTTCTGTTCGGCATACGTAAGAGTGATACCGTAATCCGATCCGTCGCCAAGCAATTTCTTGAAGGCAGGGATAGCTTCCTTGGTCGAAATAATGAGGATATCCTTGATGCCGGCGAGCATGAGGACAGAAAGCGGATAATAAATCATCGGTTTATCATAAATGGGCAAGAGCTGTTTGCTGATCCCTTTGGTGATGGGGTATAGCCTCAATGCCCGTCCGCCCGCCAGTATGACCCCCTTCATTCGCCCCCTGAAATCAAAGAATTCTTAATTTGATATGTTTTAAATCGCTGTAGCTGGTGCCTTTTAAGTCTTCCAAACTTTTGGCCTTTTGCAGCGCCCCGGCTGCCAGCGGTTCATTTCCCATCTCTTTTAATACAAGCCCAAGGTAATAATATGACTCGGCAGCGTCTGGCTTCTGCTCCAGGCTTTTCTGAAGATATGCCACAGCCGGCTCAAATTTTCGGGCATAGTACGCGCCGACTCCCAGATAATAGTAGAAAAACCCGTCGTTATCAAGCTTCTGATTGACTGCCGTTTGTGCCGCCCCAAGCAGGCGGTCATACTGCTGCAAATGAAAATAACTTAAAACAAGCAGCTTGTAACTGTCCCGGAACCCCGACTGAATGCGCTCAGGAAATGCTTTCTGAAAATCCGGAATAGTTGCGATAGCATCCAGATAAGGTTTTGATGTAGCAATGAACTTAAGAATCAGCTCAGGGTTACTCACAACCGCGCG
>JAGNTT010000078.1 GCA_017987425.1 Candidatus Omnitrophota bacterium | reverse complement strand
CTGGACACGCTGGTCCGCCGCTTCCTTGAGATATTCCTGTTTGAGATATCCGCCGAGGATTTTCACTTTGGCCGTACCCTGCCCCGCGACGGTTAGAGAATTTTCATCAAACTGCGGAACAATATCCGAAAAGATGATGCTGTGCGAGCCTGGTGTCAGATCGACCTTGGCTTCACGGGTGATCCTCGCGGATCCGGGGTAGACCGTGACAGCCGAAATCTTGGAATTGGCCGGCATGGATTCCGCACCAGCCGCGGGCATCAAGCCCACGATGACACATAATGTTCCGACGAATAATAAATTTTTGTTTTTCATCGATTTTTCTCCCACTGATAGTTTTCGATCCGGGAACACCCCGCCTCGACATGCTTCGGGGTTATCCGCCTTTTTAAATTAAACGGCGGATGAGCCAGTAAGTTACATAAAAAAATCCGTGGCCTTTTCACGTCTGTCACAGGCGTACATACGGAAAAGGCCACGGAGGTCTTGGCTTTCAACAATCAATTAGTATCTGTAATGATCCGGTTTAAAAGGACCCTCGGGCTTAACACCGATGTATTCCGCCTGCTTCTTGGAAAGCTTCTCTAGCTTTGCGCCTACCTTCTCTAAGTGAAGACGGGCGACATGCTCATCCAGATGCTTGGGCAGAACATATACTTTTCTCTCGTATTTTGCAGAATTCTGCCAGAGTTCCATCTGAGCCAGAACCTGGTTGGTAAACGAATTACTCATAACGAACGACGGATGGCCGGTCGCGCAGCCCAGATTCACCAAGCGACCTTCGGCAAGCACGATGAGCTTTTTGCCGTTCGGATAAGTGTATTCATCGACCTGAGGCTTGATCTCGACCTTCTTGACATCCTTGCGTTTGTTCAAATACGAGATCTCAATTTCAGAATCGAAATGGCCGATATTGCAGACGATGGCGCCGCTTTTCATGGCATCCAGATGGGCGCCGGTGATGACGTCGATACAGCCGGTCGAGGTCACGAAAATATCGCCTAAAACCGCCGCTTCTTTCATCGTCATAACGGCATAACCTTCCATCGCCGCCTGCAAAGCGCAGATCGGATCGATTTCGGTGATGATGACGCGTCCGCCTAATCCTTTGAAAGACTGGGCGCAGCCTTTGCCGACGTCGCCGTAACCGGCAACGACGCAAATTTTGCCCGCGATCATGGTGTCGGTGGCGCGCTTGATGCCGTCGACCAGCGATTCACGGCAGCCGTACAAATTGTCGAATTTGGATTTTGTGACCGAGTCGTTGACGTTGATGGCCGGAACTTTGAGCGTTCCCTTGTTCACCATTTCATAAAGACGATGAACGCCGGTTGTTGTCTCTTCGGAAATTCCGCGGATGTTTTTTAAATATTGCGGATATTTCTCGTGCACCATGATGGTCAGATCCCCGCCGTCATCCAAAATCATGTTGGGGCCTTTTCCATCCGGCCAGTTGATGGTCTGCTCAACGCACCAGTCATATTCTTCCAGCGTCTCGCCCTTCCAGGCAAATACCGGAATACCGACGGCAGCGATAGCTGAAGCGGCATGATCCTGGGTTGAGAAAATATTACAGGATGACCAGCGGACCTCGGCGCCCAATTTAACGAGCGTTTCGATCAGAACCGCGGTCTGAATCGTCATGTGGATACATCCGGAAATGCGTGCGCCTTTAAGCGGCTGCTTTTTGGCGTATTCGCGGCGCAGAGACATGAGACCCGGCATTTCAGTTTCCGCGATCTCGATTTCCTTGCGTCCCCACTCAGCCAGGCTGATGTCTTTAACTTTGTAATCAGAATTGGAATTTTTCTTATTCATCGTTTTCTTCTCATTCAATGTTGCGGTTGGCATCTTATGCATCCTTCTTCAAGGCATTGGCCTTGTCAGTTTTTTCCCAAGTAAAGCCCGGACGTCCGAAATGACCATATGATGCAGTCTTCAGATAAACGGGTTTACGCAGATCAAGAGTCTCGATAATCCCCTTGGGAGATAAATCAAAATGCTTGCGGACAAGCTCGACCAGTCTCTGCTCGGTAACCTTACCCGTGCCGTAGGTGTCGATCATGATCGAAACCGGCTGCGGATAACCGATGGCATAACCCAGCTGCATCAAGCACTTTTTGGCGAGGCCGGCCGCCACAATGTTCTTCGTGACGTAACGGGCCATGTACGCGGCTGAACGGTCGACCTTGGTCGGATCCTTGCCGGAGAACGCTCCGCCGCCGTGCGGAACAACACCGCCGTAGGTGTCGACGATGATCTTGCGGCCGGTGACGCCTGTATCGGACTGCGGACCGCCGACGACGAATTTGCCGGTTTCGTTCACATAAAATTTGGTCTTGTTGTCGATCATACTGCCAACGATGGGATCGGCGATAACCTTGATGATCTCTTTCTTGGATTTTTCGGTGATGCGCTTGCCGGTCTTGTCGAGGATCTCTTCGGTGTGCTGACAGGCCAAAACAACAGCGTCGATGCGCAGCGGCTTGTCATCTTCGTATTCGATCGTGACCTGGCTCTTACAGTCGGGTCCGAGATATCCGAGCGGGCCCTTCTTGCGGACGTCTTCCACGCGCTGCACCAGGCGGTGCGCGAGCGTGATCGCCAGCGGCATGAGTTCGGGTGTCTCATCACAGGCATAACCGAACATAATCCCCTGGTCACCGGCGCCTCCGGTGTCGACTCCCTGGGAAATATCAGGCGACTGCTTGTTAATGGCGTTTAAAATGGAACATGTATTGGCGTCAAATCCGTATTTGGGATGATTATATCCGATGTCGAGCAGGACTTTGCGGACCAAACTGTGAACATCGATATACGTCGTCGTTGTGATTTCACCTCCGACGATAACAAGGCCCATGGAGCAGAAAGTTTCGCAAGCCACACGGCCTTTGGGATCATTTTTTAAAACAGCGTCCAAAACAGAATCGGAAATCTGATCGCAAACCTTATCCGGATGGCCGTTACCGACCGATTCAGAAGTAAATAAATAACGTCCTTTCACCTACAACCACCTTTCCTGATTGTTACTTTTTAAACTGTTTTTGTGCCTCATAATAGGACTCGACACTGCCGATATCATACCATGTCCCCTGGAATTCAAAACCATAAACCTCTTTATTTTCCGAGAGCCATTTGATATATCCGCCTGCCGCGTCCGCCGCTGAACTCGCCTTAAAATAGTCGTGAATATGGCCGACTGCCGCCTTGGGAAAGTGATAAAAACACATCGTCACCAGCGTTGATTTGGGCTGTTTGGGCTTTTCTTCAAATGAAACAACTTTACCGTTCTTATCCAAAGCCAGAATGCCGAAAAGATGGGCCTGGGAAATGTCCTTGATGTCGTAAACACCCACTGTCACGGCCGGGGCCTTGGACCTTGCGGTGGCTATGAAAGCCGTCAGATCGAAATCAAACAGATTGTCCCCGCCCACAACAAGCCAATCATCCAGCTCTTTTTCACGGTCCCAAACGAAGCGCATATCACCGACCGAACCTAAACGGTCATCGTTGGAATTCGTTCCGTCATTGACGATACGGATTTTGGATTTGAATTTCGGATGGTTCTCCTGCCATTTCTGGAAATTGCCGAAGAATTTGTTATTGGTGACAACCACGTATTCGCTGATGCCGCTGATCTGCGAGAGTTCATCAATGATGAAATCAAGCATGGGTGTGCCGTTGATCGGCAACAGAGGTTTCGGTGTATCTTTGGCAATCGCCGCGAGACGCGTGCCGTAACCTGCCGCTAAAATTAAAATTTTCATATCAACCTTCCTAATTATTTTTAAATGAATCCCCGGAGAAAAATTGCGGGGCCAATTCTTTGGTTTTGGCGATGACGCACTCTTCGATTTCAGTCGCCGTGGGTAAATCCAGAACATCATTCACAAGCTTTTGAGCATCACTCCAGCGGATGCTGCGGATCAGTTTCTTGATGGGAAGAATGCTGGCGGACGACATGCTCAGGGCGTCAATGCCCATGCCGATAAGTAAAATAGCCTGCGACGGCTCTCCCGACATTTCCCCGCACAAAGAAACCTGCTTGCCTTCACTATGCCCGGCATCGATCACTCGTTTGATCATCCTCAACACAGCCGGATGAAACGGCTGATACAAATGCGCCGTTCTTTCATTAACGCGGTCGACGGCAAGCGTGTACTGAATCAGGTCATTGGTTCCGATGCTGAAAAAATCCGCTTCCTTGATCAGCAGATCGGCAATCATGACGGCAGCCGGCACCTCAACCATGATGCCGACCTGAATCTTTTCGTTGAAAGGAACTCCTTCATCGCGAAGGCTGTCCTTGACCTCATTAAGGATCGCATTAGCGCGGCGCAGTTCGCCCAAGCCCGCGATCATCGGATACATGAGGCGGATGTTGCCGAATACGGACGCTCTTAAAATCGCCCTCAACTGGGTCTTAAAAATGTCGGGACGCTCTAGACAGAATTGGATCGCGCGCCAGCCCAAGAACGGCGACATATCCTTAGGGATCTGGACACTGGAAATGAACTTGTCACCGCCAAGATCGAGCGTGCGGATCGTCACCGGCGCATCTCCCATGGCCTGGGCAACAGATTTATAGGATTCAAACTGCTCTTCTTCAGACGGCAGATCGATCCTGTTCATATAAAAGAATTCCGTACGGTAAAGCCCGATGCCTTGCGGAGAGGACTTCTGAACGACTTTAATTTCTTCTGAAAGTTCGAGGTTCGCCAGGATCGAAATGGTTCTATTGTCCAGCGTCTCGGCGGGCAGATCTTTGACGTCATCAAGGCGACCCAAAGAAGCAATAATTTTATTTTGCTCCTTCTGGTACAAATTAAAGGTCGCCTGCTCAGGATTGATGATGATGATCCCCTTGCGTCCGTCGACAATGATGAAATCCTGATTCGAAATGCGAAGAGTCGCGTCCTTGAGTCCGACAACGGCAGGAACGCCGAGAGACTTGGCGATGATGGCCGTATGCGATGTGCGACCACCGATGTCCGTCACAAACGCGATAATGCGGCGGTTGTACATACTGACGGCGTCCGACGGAGAAAGATCGTGCGCGACAATAATCAAATCTTCGTGAAGATTATCCAGGTCATGCAGCCTGCTTTCATCCATCAGGTGCTTGAGCACCCGGCGGCCGATGTCGTTGACATCCGCCGTGCGTTCGCGCAGATATTCATCTTTAATTTTGGCGAACGACTGAGTGAATTTCTTCAAAACCATCGAGAATACGTACTCGGCGGCAAGCTTCTGTTCGCGGATGCCCTTGATCACTTCCTGGATGAGCATTTTGTCTTCCAGGACCATCAAGTGCGCATCGAAAATCTGGGCGTTCTGACCGCCGCGTTCCTGGGCGATCTTCTTTTGGATATCAAAAATTTCTTCGCGTGTCTTGCCGAGTGCCTCTTCAAAACGGGCGATCTCGATGACGATCTCCTCTTCCATGACCTCCCGTTTGGGAACGATGAAGTCCTGCCTGTCCAAGATAAACGCAGGCCCGCAGGCAATTCCTGAAGCGGCAGGGACTCCTTTTAAAACGATTTCGCTCATGTGCAGGGATCTTTAAGAGGGTTCGATGTTGGAGTTAAAAAATTTTTCGATATCGGCCATGGCCTGTTCGCAATCGGGACCGTCGATCGTGATCGACACCTTGCTTTGATAATGGGCTCCCAGCATCAAAAGCCCCATGATCGATTTGCCGTTGACCTGTTCCTGATCCTTGACCACGGTGATCTCGGAATCATATTTCTCGGCGATCTGGACGAAAAGCGCCGCCGGACGGGCATGCAATCCCTGCTTATTTGCGATGATAAAATCTTTCTGAATTTTAGCCATAATGTTCTAGCGCCTTATAACACGGTGCGTTTCAATAAGTTTAATCAATGCCGAAATCAGTTTTTGCGAATCATGCCGTACATAATCCTTGAAGCTGATCAAATCCGTGGCGTGAACCTTGATGCCCATTTCCTTAATCTTGTCGACATCGGGCGCAACAGGAAATGAATTTTCAGTTTTGTACAACTCAAGCGCCTCGGACGGAATCGGCGAGTTGTTCAGAAGGCACGCGCTTAAACAATCCTTGTTGCTGTGGCGTATGATCGCCTGAAGATGGTCGGAGGCGCTGTAGCCTTCCGTTTCCCCCAATTGATGCATGACGTTGCACACATAAATCTTAAATGCCGACGATTTTGCAATCGCTTCGGATACGCCGCGGATAATTAAATTCGGAATGACGCTTGTATACAAACTTCCGGGCCCCATGACAATGATCTCTGCTTCGTGGATCGCATCCAGGGCTTCCTGCGTCGGTTTCGCGTCATCTGGATTCAAAAAAACTCTTTTGATGGAAATACCCGGACGCGGAATCTTATCCTCTCCGTGGGTAATTGAACCGTCCAAGTATTCGGCGACAAGGTGCACATTGGTGACCGTCGAGGGAACAACCTTTCCCCGAATAGCCAATACCTTGCTCGACTCTTCTACGGCCTTGCTGAAATCCCCGCCGGTCAACTGAAACATCGCCGTCAAAAATAGATTTCCGAAGTTATGACCTTGAAGTTGAGAATCAGCGGAAAAACGGTATTGAAAAAGCTCCCCCATCAATGCCGGAGCGTCGGCCAACGCCACCAGACAGTTGCGGATGTCGCCGGGGGCAACGATGTTGAATTCCTCGCGCAAACGTCCCGAGGAACCGCCGCTGTCTGCAACCGTGACGATCGCCGTCAGGTTAGCCGTATATTCTTTGAGCCCCAGCAATAAGTTGGAAAGACCGTGACCGCCGCCGATGGCGACGATTTTGGGTCCGCGTTCCAAATACCGACGCTGGTATAAAATATTAACAAGATCCTGTTCCCGCTTGGGAAGGAAAATCGTGATAAGCGAAACGATCATCTTGCCCATGCCCAAAACGACAAAGATCATCCCGCAAACAATGATGACAAAGCTGAAACCGCGGACAAATTTATAGGCGCTTAAGGCACATGCAACGCCGAATCCGACAATGATGATCCCGATCAAAGATGTAAAAATCCATCTTTTCAGGCGGATGCCGGGATATAACAATTTCATTAAATTGTTAGGCATGACTGTCAGGCGTTGCGGGCATCTTCTTGAGTAACAAGTTCGATGATATCTTTGTGGTCCTTCGCGGACTTTAAACTTTCACGAAAATATTTGTCTTTTAAGAGACGGGAAACACGGGCCAGAGCTTTCAAATGAGGCCCGGCGGAATCTTGTGGAGCGATCAGGATAAAAAAAATGTAAGCTGGTTCACCGTCGAGTGAATCGAAGTTGACCCCTTTTTTGCTGACACCGAGACCTGCCACCAGCTGCGAAACACTGTCGGTCTTACCATGCGGTATGGCAATCCCCTGCCCGATGGCGGTTGAGCCAAGAGCTTCACGGGCCATGATGACTTCAATAACTTTGGACTTGAATTTCTTTTCGATTGAACCGGAACTTACCAGGAGGGCAACAAGCTCATCAATCAGTTCTTCCTTATTTTTGGCTTTCAAATCTGAAGTAACTGCGTCCAGACATAAGAAATCCTTAATCTTCATTATTTTTTACTCCTTCTTCACAAGATGCGATGCTTTGAATTAATCGCCCCAACAGGGCAAAATAAAAGAGCGGCGGGTGGGGCTCGAACCCACGACATCCACCTTGGCAAGGTGGCATTCTAGCCAACTGAATTACCGCCGCAAATTCATATCGATATTTATTAGAAAAATCAAAACGGACTTTTTTCCGCCCACATACTTTACAAAAAAATATGTATCGCCGCAACAGATTTCATTGCTTTAAAAATATTTCAAAATAACCAACAAATTTTTCGAACTTGCTTAAATTTAAAACATTGATGACGGAGAAACAATGGGCGGAAGAGGACTTGAACCTCCATGGGTCTCCCCACTAGTTCCTAAGACTAGCGCGTCTACCAATTCCGCCATCCGCCCGAATGATCAAGGATTCTTGATCATTCGCCCCGAATTCATCGGGACGGCTAACAGCCGTCCGGAATTCGGGGCGACGACCGAGCTTATAAGACTCCAGCATCCGAGGACGGATGCTGGAGTCACCAATTTATTTTCTAATGAACCAACAAAAAACTTCTCCCATTCGGGATGAAGTTTTTTGCAAATTAAGAATAAATTGGTGACCCACCCGCGACTCGAACGCGGCACCCCTACCTTAAAAGGGTAGTGCTCTACCAGGATGAGCTAGTGGGTCAAAATCCTGACTATTCTCGCCAATTTTTTAAAGAACGTAAAAACTAAATGTGAAGATTTAAAATTCCTTGAGATCCTTGCTTTTCTTCTCAAGTGTCGCATCAATATCTTTGGTGTATTTATCGGTCATTTTCTGTACGGCATCCTGACCTTTTTTGCTGTCGTCTTCGGAGACGGAGCTGTCTTTTTGCATCTTCTGAATTCTGTCATTCGCATCACGACGAATAGAACGCAATGCCACCCTACCCTTCTCCGCCATATCC
>JAGNTT010000077.1 GCA_017987425.1 Candidatus Omnitrophota bacterium | reverse complement strand
GGACTTTTTTTGCTGGTTCTTATCGGCGGTCGAGATCTTGATCTGGGATTCCTTGATCTCCTCGGAAACGATGGTGGATTGCGGAACAAAGCGTTCGTTGACGAGAAAGATCATGGCCGAGACGATGAGCCCGAAGCAGATGGCCGGACGCGTGAGCCGCCAGAAATTCATGCCGCTCGCGCGCAGGGCGATGATTTCATTGTTACCGTTTAATTGGCTGTACGTAAAAAGAGTGGCGATCAGACAGGCAATCGGCGACGTGTTCACCAGAATGATCGGCAGGAAGGAACTGTAATACTGGATGATCACATCCATCGTGACCTTCTTTTCGATGAAATCTTCCATCTGGCTGAAGGCATCGATCAGGACATAGAGAAAACAAAACACGAGAACCAGGGAAATAAAAATCCCGATGATGGACTGAGTGATATAGCGGTCAACGATGCGCATGGTTTATTTGGTACACATCCTGTAATTTAAGATTCCCACCACAATGCCAGCGATGATGTTGGGCCCCCACATCGTCCAGCCGATATGGGAAATTCCCTGGCTTGCCAGCGCCTGGGCGCCCAGCGTCAGCAGAAAATAAGGCGCGGCAAACAAGAGCGCATAAAGAAGATTGGCCGTCTTTTCCCGGCGGTGGGTGATGATGGCCATGGGAAATCCAAGCAGAATAAAAAGGAACGGGGACAGCGACCAGGCGCAGCGGCGGAAATATTCCGTCTCCAGCGGCGATGTATCGACCAACATCGGGCGCAGTTCGCCGATTTTCTTCCGAAGTTCGGCAAGCGTCATGGCCTTTGGTTTTTTGTCCGTTTTCTTTCTGGTTTTGGAAATATCAAGCGTGATGAAGGACGTCTCGAAGTTAAGCTTATAAAAGTTGTTCGGATCTTTAAAATCGATTTCATCGGACGTCCCGTTGACCAGTTTGAGTTTGATGATGTCGTTGCCCGGCGACGAAGCAAATTCACCTTCCTGGGCGATGATGGTGCGGGTCGGTTTTCCGTCGGGCTGCGGCTGATAGATGCGGATGTTGTGCATTTTATTGCCGTCGACTTTGTAGATAAAGATAATGTATCCGTCAAAAGCGTTGATGAATGTTCCGGCTTCGAGCAGGGCCGCCGGATTCTGAAAACCGGTCTGTTTGAGGAGCGCGTTCTGACTGTTATACGCCTGAGGGATGACGCGGTCGTTTAGAATGAACATCACGATGCTGAAGATAATGCCGACCACGACCAGCGGGGAGATGATGTTGCGCAGATAAATCCCGTTGGCCCGCATAGCGAGGATTTCATTATCCGCCGAAAGTCTTCCGAATGTGAGAATGATGGTTGTGAGACAGGAAATTGGAAGGGTATATCCCAGAAGCAGCGGGATGTAATACAAAAATACCTGGCCGATGGCGGTCAGGCTGACGCCTTTGTTGATGACTTTATCCGCCAGCTGGGGAAGATAACCCAGAAGAAAGACGCAGGTAAGAACGCTGATCGAGATGAAGAAAGGAAGAACGCATTCAGCAAGGATGTAGTTACGGAGGATCCGCATAATTTGAAAGCGACCTTAAGTGAATTCCTTTATTTGGCCAATGCGACGACCAAAAGCCCGACGCGCGCGGCGCCTGCCTGTTTGAGGATTTGAGCGGCGGCGGAAGCGGTCGCTCCGGTCGTCAGCAAATCGTCGATGAGTAATAAAGATTTATTATTAATACTAATACAATTTTTCATTCTAAAAGCGCCCTCCATGTTTGTCCAGCGTTCTTTTTGATCCAAAAACGACTGTGGACGTGTCAATCGTGTGCGCACTAAAATGTCGGAAAGTATGGGAATATCGTGCTTTTCCCGGATAATTCCGGCGATCAATTCCGACTGGTTAAATCCCCTTTCACGCAATCGGACCGGATGCAGAGGGATAGGGATCGCGTAATCGAAGAGGTGAATAGGCATCGGATAGCGGCTGAAGGATTCTTCCAGCAAATGGCGGAATATTTTCCGGACCAGGGTCTGTTGCTGATATTTGAATAAATGCAGTAAACGCTGAATTTGGTCATTATACGTCACAGCACCCCATGCCTGATCGAACTGGATCGGATATCGGAGGCATGTCCCGCACAGGCCATCGGGAGTGTAGACATTCAGACGGCGCGAACAGCGCAGGCAAAAAGGGGGCCCGTTGAATTCTATAGCGGCAAGGCAAGTGGAACAAAGCTGGGGGAGGGATTTGTCCGGGACATATCGGCTGCACAGAATACAATTATGAGGAAAAACCAGGTCTCCTAATCCGTCCAGGAGAACGTTCAGCATGCGGCAATATTAACACGGCAGAATTTGGTTGTCACACAAAAAGAATCTCTCTATAATGAGCGCGCATTAAGAGAAAAAATCATCAAAACGACGAGGTGGTTATGAATTTGAAAAGCGCAGCCGTCAAAGCAGTCATTGTTATGGTTTGTCTGTTTTCGTTAAGTCCTGCCTGGGCTTACATGGACGACATTGCCATCCTTGAGCAGGTCGACATAGTCAAGCTCACCGACCCGCAGCTGATCGATACCTATATCGATGTCATCGTGGAAATGGAAGCCAGCAAAACATTCCATACGACCTCAGGTTTTACCCCGAAAGAATACACCGCCTATAAGAATCTTCTGCGTTACCGCATCCGTCTTTTGATGGAAATCCAGAAGCGCGGTCTTGAAGCGCCTAAATTGAGCGGTAATTAATAACACGCCAAACAGAATAAGGAATCAACATGTTGACGGTCAGTACCTACGAGGCTAAGCTCAAGCTTTTTGAAATTTTAAGGACACAGGCATTTTTTAAAGAAAGAATCACTCTTTCATCCGGCAAGGAAAGCGATCATTATTTTGACGCCAGACGCGTGACGCTGTCGGCGGCCGGATCGTTCTTGACGGCCAAGATCATGCTCGACATGGTGAAGGGCGACAAGATTGAAGCCATCGGCGGGCCGACGCTCGGCGCCGACCCGATGGTGGGCGCGATCGCGTCGCTCAGCTATCAGCTGAATGCTCCTATCAAAACATTTATCATCCGCAAGGCACCCAAAGCGCACGGCAAACAGCAGCAGCTGGAAGGCCCTATTCTTTCCGACGGCGCGTCCGTTGTTTTGATCGATGACGTGGCCACAACCGGCAAAGCGTTTCTTGAATCGCTGGACGTAACAGACCGCATGGGAATCAAAGTCGTCAAATGCATTTCGGTCATCAACCGCCAGGAGGGTGCGGACGAAGCGCTGGCTAAGCGGGGATGTAAGTTGGAATCGATCTTTACCTCTGAGCAATTTTTAAAATCATAAGACAAATCAGACGAAAGACGTAAGACGAGGGACGATAGATGCTGTTAGGCAGAAAAGAAGAGATAAATGAATAACTCCGAAGATATTACTCTACAGAATTCATCTTTTAATCGCGGCTCGTCATTGCTTGTTTTTCGTCTTACATTTTCGGACCATCTTTTTTCTAATATCAACCAACGTCTTACGTCCCTCATCCTACGTCCTTCAATCATATGAAGCCGCTCATCCTCGCCTCAGCATCCGCCCAGCGTAAAAATCTGATGAATCTCATGGGGATTCCTTACACGATTGTTCCCAGCCGGAAAGACGAACTTAAGAAAATCACCACGACCTGCATGCGCTTTGTCAAAGACAACGCGTTATTAAAGGCGCGTGATGTGGCATCCCGAACAAAGGACGGTATTGTCATTGGCGCCGACACGATTGTTTACGTCGGGGGCAAAAGGATCATCGGCAAGCCCAAAGATATGAAGCAGGCCAAAGACAATCTGAAACTGCTGATGAGCCGGCCGCATTGGGTCTATACCGGGATTGCTTTGATCGACGTGAAGGCTGGAAAAGAAATCGTCGATTACGAGAAGACCAAGATTTTCATGACCAAAATTTCCGAAGAAGCGATTGACGAATATTACACTCACATGTCGCCGCTTGATAAGGCGGGCGGTTTCGATATCGAGGGCAAGGGCAGCATGTTCATCCGCCGTATCGAAGGATGCTATTTTAATGTTGTCGGTCTGCCATTGGCCAAATTGCGTCTTATGCTGCGCAAAGTCGGCGTGTCGGTTCTCATGCTGTTTATGACGGTTGCGTTGACGGGATGCTCTACGGAATATAATCTGGCGACCCGGCAGGAAGAAACGCTTCTTTACGGATCAGAACGGGAAAAAAGCATCGGCGCCGGCATAGCTCAGCAGATCGACAGGCAGCTGCCGTTGAGTTCGGAAGTGGATGTGAACGAACGCGTCGAGAAAATTCTCAAGCGCATCGTGGCGGTCTGCGACCGGCAGGAGCTGGTCTATACGATCAAGGTCATCGACGAGGACAGGCTAAATGCCGTGAGCCTGCCGGGAGGGTACATCTATATTTACAAAGGGCTCATTGATAAAGTTAAAAATGACGATGAGCTTGCTTCCGTCATCGCGCATGAGGTTGCGCACATCACGGCCAGGCATTCCATCAAGCGCATGCAGGCGATGTACGGCGATCTGCTTCTGCAGGCGGCAGCAATCGCAACCACCGACGGTGATTTTGCCGCGGGTGTGAATGTGGCTCTTTCTTCGCTGTTTTTTGAACATGCCCGCGGGGATGAATACCAGGCCGACAGCCTCGGGATCAAATACATGAAGAAGGCGGGGTACAATCCCGAAGGAATGGTAGGGATGCTCAAGATATTAAAGGCCCAGCAGGATAAGGAGGCGTCCACGCCGTACAGCTACTGGCGCACGCATCCGTACCTGACACAGCGCATTGCCTCCGCCGGAAAATACACCGATGATCAGTTGAATTTCCGTGAGTATTTGAATCTGACCGGAGAGCAGAAATAAAGTAAGCAGTAAACAGTAGGCAGTAAGCAGAAGTCAAAGGCGTGTTAGAATCGCAATTAAATTTAAAAACGAAAGTAACACTAATGAACCTCATTAAAAATATTTCTTCTATGAAAAAGACTTTGTCATTTGGTCCGGTTTTTGTTTTCTGCTTACTGCTTACTGCCTACTGCTTACTCTTCGGGCCTGCACCAAACGCCGCTGAACCAAAACAGGTCTGCTTCAGCGACCGCTGCGTCAACGTCGAGGTGGTTGCAACACAGGAAGCAAGGGCCAAAGGTCTGCAGGAACGCACATCCATGCCCGCCGACCAGGGCATGTTATTTATTTTTCCGGATAACGGTTTGTACGATTTCTGGATGAAAGATACACTCATCCCTCTCGATATGATCTGGATAAACGAACATTTTAAAATTGTGGGTATACAAGAAGGTGTTCTTCCGTGTGCCGCGGACCCTTGCCCGGAGTATAAAGCGGCGGACGTGTCCCGTTATGTGCTTGAAGTCAATGCCAGTTATGCGCGCATTTACGGGTTAAAGGTCGGGGATGAAGTTGTTTTTAAATAACGATGTGAAAGGTTTATCGTGATTCGAAACCGCACCACTCCCCGGGAGTAGTTCGGTCCGGTTTTTTTTAATAACCTGTGCAAGGTTTCTCATGAATCTTTCTGGCTTTGCAGCGAGCGTCTCGGACATCTCCCTGATCATCATAGTTATTGTATTATGTTACGCCGTCATCACGCTTGCCATCGCGCTTTTCAAAAGCATTGAAAGCCGCAAACGCACCACTCTCCTTGAAGAAGAGCTTCACCGCAAAAATCAGGAATTGCACAAAACCATCGAAGAATTAAAGGCGACGCAGGTCAGGCTCATCGAATCCGGAAAGGTTACGGCCGCCGCCGCGTTAAGCGCCGGTATTCTTCATCAGATCAGCCAGCCGATCACCGCCATTCACGGATTCGTCCGTTTCATGAAACAGGAGATGCCCAAGGACAACACGTTTTATCGGCCTGTCTGTCTGATGGATGAACAGTCCGTGTATCTCAAAGAGATGCTCAACAACTTGATGGCCCTGATCAGGCACAGAAAAATTGAGAAGGTAAAGACCGACGTCAACGCGGTGCTCGAACGTTCACTGAATCTGCTGACCGATGAACTTCGCATCAGGCGGGTGCATTGGGACAAAATACTGCAGGATCCCGTTCCGGCGGTCCTGGCGGATCCGGTCCATCTTCAGCAGGTCTTCATGAACATCTCCGTCAATGCCTGTGAGGCCTTAGGCAGTCTGCCCCGCGGCCAGGAGAGATCGTTGCATGTTACGACCTCTTTTGATACTATGAAACGCAGGATCAGGATTTCCTTTGCGGATAACGGTCCCGGCATTCCGGAGGAAATCAAAGCTCATATTTTTGAACCGTTCTTTTCAACAAAAACAACCGGTGCCGGTATAGGCCTCGCGCTCTGTCACGATTTGATCAGAGAACACGGCGGCGGAATTGAAGTTCAGTCCGGCCCGGGCGGGACGACGTTTGTGGTGGTATTACCCATTGAAGAACTCGTATAACAGGGGGTAGTCATGACCAATCGCATTAAAGTGTTGGTAGTCGACGATAAAAAGGTGATCGGTGATTTTTTTGATTTTACGCTCGGGTATTTCGGTCATGACATCACGGTCGTGCGCGACCCGCGCGAAGCGGCCAAAGCGGCACGGGAGCAGCAGTTCGACATCGCGTTTCTCGATATCATGATGCCGGAGAAAAACGGCGTCGATGTCTTGCGGGAAATTAAAAGCGCCCTGCCGCTCTTGCCGGTTGTGATGATGTCGGGATATTCCCTTCAGGAAATGAAGGACGAGGCGATGCGTTTGGGGGCGATCGGATGTCTGAAAAAACCTTTCGAATTGGATGATGTGCGTCACGTGATGAAGGTGGCTTTGGGAAAAGGAATAGAATAAGGTAATAGCTGAAAATAAGAATGCGGTCAACCTCCGTCGGAAATCTTTCCGGCGGAGGTTTTTTTATGAGGTCTTGAAAAGTTAATTAAACGGCATCTCATCTGGGTGAGATCGATTCATATGTCAGAAGTGTCCCTTGCCTATTGTTTGGGAGGGTTCGCTGCGGCGCGCTGTATTGCTTCGAATTGCGCTTTGGTGTCGGCTTCAAGCTGCTGCTGGGCTTTGTTGCGTTCCGCGTCGGTCTTGGCCTGCCGTGCCAGGGCGCGTTGAGCCGCGCGTTCGGTGATCTCGTCGGCCTGGCAGTCCATGATTTCGCGGCGGCGGCGCACAATTTCGTCTTTCGTCCAGGAGGGGTCAGTGCATCCTAAACCGTCGCTGTATCCGGTATCAGTGTTGCCAGAAGCAACACCCGTCTGAGGCAGCACCAGCACCCCCAAATGAGCCAACTCGTCGGCATTGTTGGCGACGGCTTGTCCGTCCGGGAGGACGAGCATCATCGGCACGCCTTGGGACTGGCCGGGACTGGTCATGTTCGCGGGGCCGAGATAGCAGGCCGTGATGCCGTTAAAGCATGTCACGGTTTTGCCGCTTTGCAGGGCGACGCGACCGCGCACGGTGCCATTCACGGCGGCGTGAGTCTGGTTGATGGTATCAACCGCGCCCTGTGTTCCTTGGGTGCCGGTCTTAACGGCGTCATCGATGCCTTTGCCGAGTTTTTTTAAGAACCCGCCAACGCCGCCTTTATTTTGCGCGGGCGGTTGGGCGTCCTGAGCAGCGGCGTAAGGTGCGTTGAACGCAACCGTCAGGAGAACAGCGGCAAACAATGTTGGTCCAAGGTGTGTTGTGCGGATCATAGAGCCTCCAAATTAGCGATTTAAAGCATGTTATCTTTATTATTCATTAAAACTTCAAATTCTCATCACGCAGCGGCGGGGGAGCGGTTCCCGGCTCGAAACCATCTTGCAGCTTGCCGTTGACTTTGCGGAGCGACTGGACGACTTCGCCGCACTTCATACACAGGTTAAGAATGCGACCGCTGCCGGTTTCCTTGTAGCAAGTAACCATGCCGCCGCAGCCGAAACAGGAGCCGGAGCCGTATTCATGCAGTTTCACCAATTCGCCGTTGAATACGGGCAGGTTCTCTGGGTCGAAGCCCTCACCTGAAATTAATTCATTGCTGTTCATGATGTGACCACGTTTGCTGTTTTTTATTAGGTCTTGTGCTGCGCGCCCAAAGACTAATATCATCATCGACGCGGATATATCTTGGGAACCTCAGCTTAAGTGATAACTTTATCATGATTTAGATTGTTGTGTCTAACTTTACAAAATACTTTCGCGATATCCTCTAAATGTATACCGCTAGAAGGGCTGGAAAGGTTTCGCCCCGTGCGCCTGACTGCCGGCAGGCAGGGCGCGAGGATTGAGAAAATAGTGTTGGTCATTGGTTCACTTCAAATTTATTTAATGTTTCATAGATGTGATTTCGTTTTTGATGTGATGAAGGTATTTCTGTGAAAGAGAAAGGAATAGTGGTACAGTGATTTCGTGATACGTCAGATGGCGAAAAGAACATTAACAGTTTTAGGTTTGGTTGCTTTTTTAGCGGCAGTTATACCGTTATCTGCAGCCGGGGAAAAATGCGGGATCGAAAACTGCCATGGCCTGGATATCCAGTGCGGACC
>JAGNTT010000076.1 GCA_017987425.1 Candidatus Omnitrophota bacterium | reverse complement strand
TGATGGTTCCATGAACTAATTGTAGGGGCACAGCGCGCTGTGCCCCTACGCATTTGGTATTTCGATCAATTGTTTGAATTAAACGGTTCTCGAAAAACGTTTTTGTCCCGCGCTCTTGCGCAGATAAATATCAAATCCCATACACACATTGCGGATAAACAGCTGTCCGAGTTCGGTCGCCTCGATGATTTCCGCCTTTTCCGTGATCAATCCGTCTTCCAGACAGCACTGCAGATGACCGCGTTCATACGCAAAATACTCGTCAAAATTTTTATTAAATGCTGTGTTGAATTCCTTCTTATCGATCCGAAAATGGCACATCAGCTGGAGAATGACCCAGCGTCGGATCTTATCGTCTTCCGACAAAGGCTTGCCGCGCTCGACGGGAAACGTCCCTTCCTCGAGAGCCTTGTAATAATCCGGCAAGGTCTTTTTATTCTGGATGAAGGTGTTTTCCACAAAACCGATCGCGGAGACGCCCAGACCGATGTATTCATCCGCAGGCTTGACCGTATATCCCATAAAATTGCGGTATAACTTTCGCTCGTTAAAAGCCTTGGCCATTTCATCGGTGGTCAGCGCGAAATGGTCCATGGCGATCGCCTGGTAACCGCCGTTAAGGAATTTTTGACGGGCGGTGAGAAAAATTTCGAGCTTGCTGTCATTGTCGGGAAAAACACTCTGATCAAGCTTGGTCTGATGCTTCTGCAGCCACGGGACATAGGCAAAACTGTAAAGCGCGATCCGGTCGGGCTTCAAACCGGCAACCAGCTCTACCGTCTGGTCAAACGATTCTTTCGTTTGGTAAGGCAGTCCGTAGATGAGATCGAAATTGACCGAATCAAACCCAAGCCTGCGGGTCTCATCCATGACGCTTTTGACCATCTCGAAAGGCTGAATGCGGTTGACCGTCTGCATGACCTGTTCGTCAAAGTCCTGAACACCCATCGAAATACGATTAAACCCGATTTTGCGAAGCACCGCAAGCTTGGAATTTGTTACGGTGCGGGGATCAACTTCAATGGCTATCTCGCCGTTTTTGTCGATATCGAAATGCCGTCCGATCTTCTCAAAGAGCCCTTCGATCTGGCGTTCGCTTAAATAGGTCGGCGTTCCGCCTCCCCAGTGCAGCTGTCTGACCGTCCGCCTGGGACCGATCATGCCGGCAACCAGTTCAATTTCCTTGAACAGATAACTCAGATACTCGTCGGAATATTTTTCATCCCGCGTGCGGATGACCTTCATACACGCGCAGAAATAACAGAGCTGTTCGCAAAACGGAATGTGGACGTAGAGCGAGATGTCTTTATCCGAACGCCCGAGCTCTTCCAGCTTTTCCGCGTAAACGCGGGCATCGGTCTCGGACGACCATTCCGGCGCGGTGGGATAACTGGTGTACCGCGGGCCCTGGACGTCATATTTGAGGATGTGGGATTTATCGATGGTCGTTGCCATAGGTTTAAAAAGTATAATTTTCTTCAATCCATTTAATATTGTGCTGAACCCGCGGTTCATCGGGATTTAATTTTAATGCCTCTTGGTAGTAATATTTTGTCTTGTCATAATGACCCCGTTCCGCTTCGATATCTCCCAGGCCGGCATAAACGTACCAATCGTTTTTCTTACCCGTAAATGATCTCTTAAAGTAATACTCCGCTTGATCAAGATTTTTTTCCCGGAAATAACTTTTTGCAAGCCAGAAATTGGGAAAATAATGATGCGGAGAAACGGAAACCCAGTGCTGACAGTACGACTTCTGCGTTCTCCAAATCCCATTATAGATTTGAGTCACGGAAAAAAGCGCGTAAAAACATGAAAGACATGCCAGTGTTACCAATGTTTTAGGCCAAAAAGATTTCGCAGCAAGAAATAAGTACTCAGCGAAAAATCCGACCATGATAAAAAAACCTATCGAAGAATAAAAGAACCAGTGCGGTTCAACCATAAATCCGCCATAAGAAAAAATGAGAGCGACGGCAAATAACGGAATAAATCCGCTCAAGAACCATAACAGTCCAAACAGCACCGGGTTCCCCCGCCATCTCCGGCGAAAATAAACAAATGCCAGAATGACAGCCAGCACCAGAATAACCACTTTTAGAAGAAAACCGGAGGTCTGGGGCAACATCGTCTTTGCCAATACAATTTCGGAAGGAAATACCAGCTGCTGTAAATACCAGGTAATTAAACCAAAGACCGAATTCAAATAGACCGGGATATCCACCTGCATTGTCTGCGTATAACTCACGGTACGTTCAATGATCTTAGTCACTAAAAACGCCCGGAATAAGACATAAACTGCCGCTACCGCCGCATACGGAAGACAAATCTTTACAGCGTCCCCGAAACTTCCGGTCTTTCTGAGCTGAAGCACTATCAGGACCGGGATGAATACAAACGATAACGAGACTTCCTGACTGAGCAGAGCCAGAATAAAAAAGCCGATGCTCCCGAAATAAAAACTTTTTTTCCTGCCGTCGTCCAGATAATGCGCCAATAACAATGCGCTTAAATCCAGCCATATGGCAAACAACGCTATTTCCTGTCCCGTCGAATAATTGCCTGCCACTCCGTTAATGGGATGGACTGCGTACAAAGCGGCCGTCGCAAAAGCAACGTAAGTATTTTTAAACAATGCCCTGACCAGACAGAAAATCAATGCGACATGAATGCTAAATAAAATAAGGCCAAACGCATGAAAATAAAACGGGTCGGTTGGAAAGAGCGTGGAAGAAAACAGGCGCATCAGATTGCTGACAGGCCTGTAATACATCGTCGTGTCCGTAAAATCTAAAGCCTTAGGGATGTTCTCAAATCCTTTCGGTATCGCAAAAAGGACCGCGAAATCATCCATCATGAATTCATTGTTCAGGCTGCATTGATAGGTGAACAGGCAGAGAAATATTAGAAAGAAGACCAACCAGGAAGATCTGGGTAAGTTAGGAAGCATTACGCATCAATGATTGATTCTTGCATTTCGTCATTAAATTATAACTTTTCCAGGATTTCCAAATAGAAACGGCACTATCTCCTCTGTGAGGGCAAACATTCCTCCGTCATTCAGACGTTCCAAGACGGCCAAACCAGACCACAATTATAGTGAATTAAATGGAAAATTACTACTGGACAATTATTACTCGCTGGAGAAGCTCGAAGAGCGAAATTCTTTGTTCATCCGTGCAATATGAGCGACGCTGATGGACTTCGGGCAGGCGGCTTCGCATTCATAAACATTCGAGCAGTTACCGAACCCTTCCTTGTCCATCTGTTTGATCATGCCCTGAACGCGTTTATCCGCCTCCACCCTTCCCTGGGGCAAGAAAGAGAGATGCGAAACTTTAGCACCGACAAAAAGCATAGCCGAACCGTTGGGACAGGCTGCGACACAGGCACCGCAGCCGATGCATCCGGCGGCGTCCATCGCGGTGTCGGAATCTTTCTTGGGAACCGGCAGCGTATGGGCTTCCGGAGCGGAACCGGTTTTGATCGACACAAATCCACCGGACAAAATAATACGGTCAAAGGCGGAACGGTTGACAATAAGATCTTTGATGACCGGAAAAGCTTGAGCGCGCCAGGGCTCGATAACGAGAGTCTGGCCTTCGCTGAAATTGCGCATGTGCAGCTGGCAAAGTGTTGTCCCCTGCTGAGGGCCGTGCGCCTGGCCGTTGACGACAGCACCGCAGGCACCGCAAATCCCCTCGCGGCAGTCATGGTCGAACGCGATCGGATCTTTCCCTTCTTTGCTCAAACCTTCATTCACAACGTCGAGCATTTCCAGAAACGACATGTCCGTATCAACATCTTTGGCGGCATACGTTTCAAAATGGCCTTTGGGATCGCCGCATTTCTGACGCCAGACTTTTAATGTTAAATTAATTTTTTTGCTCATATTTTTTATTTAGTTGATGGTTGATGGGAAATAGTTGATAGGTTACCATCCGCCATCAACTATCCACTATCAACTATCTACTATCACCTATTTATAACTTCGTTGCGCTAAATGGACTTCTTCGAATTTCAATTCTTCTTTATGAAGATTCGGCCCCTTGCCGACTCCGGTAAATTCCCAAGCCGCGACATAAGTAAAGTTCTGATCGTCACGCAAAGCCTCGCCTTCCGGCGTTTGAAACTCTTCGCGGAAGTGGCCGCCGCAGGATTCCCGGCGGTGAAGAGCATCAGTGACCATAAGCTCGGCAAACTCAAGAAAATCGGCGACGCGGCCGGCGCGCTCGAGCGCTTGGTTCAATTCCCCTTCCGATCCGCGGATCGTCACGTTCTGCCAGAATTCATCGCGGATAGCGGTGATCTTACTGATCGCTTCCTTAAGTCCGGATTCGTTGCGGGCCATCCCGCATTTTTCCCACATCAGACGGCCGAGTTCCCGGTGGAAATCATCGACAGTGCGCTTGCCTTTGATGGACAGCAGATATTTGATCTTCTCATCGGCATGACGGGACGCTTCCTGGAACATCGAATGCTCGGTCAGATTCTTCGCGACCGGTGTCAACTTGGACAGATAATCTCCGATGGTATACGGCAGAACGAAATACCCGTCTGCCAGACCCTGCATGAGAGCGCTAGCTCCCAGACGGTTGGCACCGTGGTCAGAAAAATTCGCTTCACCCAAAACAAAAAGCCCCGGAAGATTGCTCATCAGATTGTAATCCACCCAGAGACCACCCATTGTGTAATGAACGGCCGGATAAATCATCATCGGTGTTTTATACGGATTGTGATCGGTGATCTTGCGGTACATGTCGAACAGGTTTCCGTAACGTTCTTTAATGAGCGGCTCGCCCAAACGCTTGATCGCGTCGGCAAAATCAAGATAAACGGCCTGACCTGTGCTTCCGACGCCTTTTCCGGCGTCACATTGTTCCTTGGCATTGCGTGAGGCAATGTCGCGGGGAACGAGATTTCCGAAACTCGGATATTTTCGTTCAAGAAAATAATCACGTCCGTCTTCGGGAATTTCGGAAGGATTGCGCTTGTCGTTCTTATCTTTAGGAACCCAGACTCGACCGTCGTTGCGCAAACTCTCGCTCATGAGCGTCAGCTTCGACTGATAATCGCCGTGGATCGGAATGCAGGTCGGATGAATTTGCGTGTAACAAGGATTAGCCAGGAACGCGCCTTTTTTATGCGCGCGCCAGATAGCCGTCACGTTTGAACCTTTGGCGTTTGTGGACAAATAAAAAACATTGCCGTAACCGCCTGTCGCCAGAACAACGGCGTCACCGGCATACGACGAAATTTTTCCGGTCACCAGATCGCGGATGATGATACCTTTGGCAACTCCGTCAATGACGACTAGATCAAGCATTTCTGTGCGCGGATGCATATTGACCGCACCGCGCCCGACCTCTTTCATGAGCGCGCTGTAGGCGCCGAGTAAAAGCTGCTGGCCGGTCTGGCCGCGGGCGTAAAACGTACGCGACACCTGCGCCCCGCCGAACGAACGGTTTTCCAGATAGCCGGAATATTCACGGGCAAACGGAACTCCCTGTGCCACGCATTGATCGATGATGTTATTGGACACTTCCGCCAGACGGTAAACGTTGGCTTCGCGGGAACGAAAGTCACCGCCCTTGATGGTGTCGTAAAAAAGACGCTTGATGCTGTCGCCGTCATTGGGATAATTCTTGGCCGCGTTGATCCCGCCCTGGGCCGCAATGCTGTGCGCGCGACGCGGAGAATCCTGGAAACAAAATACCTCGACCTGATACCCCATTTCCGACAAAGAAGCGGCGGCCGACGCGCCGGCAAGCCCTGTCCCGACGACAAGGACTTTATACTTGCGCTTGTTGGCCGGATTGACCAGTTTCAGATTGAACTTATGACTGGTCCACTTGTCTTTGAGAGGTCCTTCTGGAATCTTGGAATTAAGCATAGTTATCCGCGCATCATGATATAGATTGGGATTGAACTGAAACCTAACGCAATGACAATGGCAAAAATGTTGCTGATTTTGATGACCGTCGCTACATACTTTTCATCACGAAAACCGTATGTCTGCATAAAGCTCTGCACACCGTGCGCCAAGTGAAAACCCAGACAGCCCATCGCGATGATATAAAGGATACTGTGAATGGGATTTAAAAAAGAATTGTATACCACGCCGTAAAGTCCTAACGACTGGCCGTCCATCAGACTGCGAGCACCATGATGTTCGGTAAAAGTGAAATCAAACAAATGCCAGACAACAAAGCCGAGAAGAAAAAGCCCTGTGATAACGCGCAATTGAGTCGCGATCGGAGTATTTCCCCGTTTGTTCGATACAGCATAACGGGTAGCGCCGGCGGATTTGATATTTTCCAGCACAAGCCAGATGGTCGTCACCACATGAACCAGAAACACGCCCAGAAGAGCGAGCTCGATAACCAGTACAAACGGCCGTACTTTTTTCAACGCTTCGGCGTAACCGTTGAAAAACGCAGGCCCGGCGAAAATCGCCAGGTTTCCTGCCAGATGAAGGATCAGGAAGAGTACAAGAAGCAGACCTGTCGTTGCCACGATCTGCTTCTTGCCGATCGAAGTCTTAAATAAATCAAAACACATATATAGTTCTTACCTATTAATGGATGTAGGCTTCGGCTGCGCCGATTTCCCCGCCATCCATATAACCATCATGATTTTTATCGAAATGATACAAAATATCCGTGTTTGTCGGCTGGCGCCCTTTGCCGGAAGCGGCCCTGACATCCCGAAGATAATCTTTAATTTCGTCGTATTCCATGGTGCGGTTGCCGTTTTTATCTATACCCTGATCGATGCTGCTGCGGATCGGAATCGGAGTATGCTCTCTGAGCTGCTTAAGAATGGACGGTTCAACTGGCGGAGGCGAAGAAACCGGAGTGACGACAACTGGATCAGCGGCCGGTTTCGGTGTCTCTGCAGCAGGTGTCGGAGCGGCCGGAGGATTTTCAGCGGCTGCAGCTGGCGCGGCAACAGGTTCGGCAGATGCCGCTTTCGCAGCCTTCAAAGCGTCAGACTCCTGCGCGTTTGCGGTTTGGACGAGCAAAAATCCGGCTACAACATTCAACACCAAAAAACAAATTATACGATTCATGTTCACCTCATGTAGTTAGCAAAATCTTTTTGTGAAATTATTTTTATTCTAACTCTTGTCCCTTCATTGTCAAGGATCCATCGGGATATTTTTTTCTTTAAATGCATTTTTGAGACGGCGGACGAATTCAGCATTCGGCATCAGCCCTCCCGCCCTGGCACGGTCCAGATCCGCTTTGCTTTCTTTGAACATACCCAAATCAAAATAAGCAACCGCACGGTTTAAGTATGCTTCGGCGAACGCGGGATTGAATGTGAGTGCGCGCGTATAATCCTCAACCGCGGCATTGGCATCATTGCGTTTGATGTACATATTTCCCCTGTTGTTGTACGCATAGACATAATCGGGCTGGATCTTAATCGCCGTCGAGTAATCCGCCAGGGCAAGGTCAAAATCGTTCTTTATCTGGTGCAGATAAGCGCGGTTATTGAAAAACTCGGCGTCATCCTGTTTAAGCCGGATCGCCTCGTTGAAATCCTTAAGAGCGGCTTCCACGTCCCCTCGGCGCTTGTATATGCCGCCGCGGGCCGCATAAATATCCGCGTTACGCGGTTCCAACGAAAGAACAGTGGTGTAATCGCTGAGCGCCGCAGCGTCGTCCTTGGTCATTTTATAAAGATGCCCGCGGTTCTGATAGGCGTCGGCGTATTTCGAATTCAGGGCAATCGCACGGTTAAAATCATTGAGCGCCAGATCGAGAAACCCAAGACGCATAAAGACCAGCCCGCGGTTATTGACGGGCCGCGATTTCTGAGGCGATTTCTCGCAGGCATCGCTCCACAACGTAATGTCATCGCGCCAGACAAAATTACGCCGGATGGTCATGACGCTAAAAATAATCGCGATCAAAACAAACACGATCATCGCCGATTGAATGTTTTTCTTAAAAATATATTCAACTAAAACAACAGCGAACCCGACACACAGCCCGATCATGGGAAGATACATACGGTGCTCAACAAAGAAATCAGCACTCGTCACCGACGATTCCACCGCGTGCGTGATGAAAAACCAGAACACGGCCAGCGAAATCAAGCGGCACCGTTTCAGAAAATAAAATCCAGTTGCAAGAAATCCCGCCAGCAGTGCAAAGGAAGCCGACCAAACCAGCCAGCCGGCGGATGACGCCGAGGGATAATCATGATCGACATTCTGACCGACCGGAAGAATGAAGAATCGCACATACGTCCGAAGAGCGTTCACCTGCGTCAAAAGATAATCCGCGCGGCTGACGACATCTTCTCCGACCCCCTGAGTGAGACTATAGGGACGCATCATCTCAATCCGTCCGGTTCCCTCCCGCCCTAAAAGAAAAGGAATCAGTCCCATCATCAGCACAAACGGTAAAAGCCATGTGAACATTTTGGGTTGAGGTTTGTTATCGCGTAAAAATAAAACCTCCATCAGGATAATCATGGCGGGTAAAGTGAACGCAATTTCTTTTGAAAGCATGGCGCACAGACAGGCGATCCAGGCTGCCGCGCAATATAC
>JAGNTT010000075.1 GCA_017987425.1 Candidatus Omnitrophota bacterium | reverse complement strand
ATTTATTTTTACCATTCGTGATGAATTAAAGAAATTAAGTCCTGAGGACAAAAGTCTTAAGGATTTGTTGGCTGATAAAAAATTTAATAAGGCTAATTCTCATTGTGCGAGTGATCCAATGGAAGGCGTGTGGGGTGCTGAGTTGTCAGGGTTTCCGGAAGATTATGTGCGTGTATATTTTATTGAGAAAGTCAGCGGGATTTATAAAATTCACGCTAAAGACTTAACGGATAATGAAAAATTTCAAATATCTAATATTGAATCAGCTAAAGGCAGGCTCAAATTTAAGAGCCGTATGCCTTCAACTCAAAGAGAAGGTGTTAATGAATTCCGGATCACTATAAATGAGCGTATTGAAACACAATTTACATTTTGTGTTAAGGAAGAATTAGAAAAAAAGAATAAATAAGGTCGTTTATCAAACTGACCGATTGCTCCTGCCATACGACTTATTCCCTCTTAAAATTCCCCCTAAAAATCTTTTAAATCAAAACACAATTCTGGAATTATCCGGCGTTTATGTTATAGTTTGCTTACTATTCGGACAAAGTCCCAATAGGGCAGCAAAGAGCATTAGCCCCATATCAAAAAGCAATATATAGAGAAGGAGATAATTATGAGTTCCGCCAAGAACAGTTCAAGTCAGCAGGCACTGGTTGTACCCGGTCTCGATCCCGACATGGCCGCCAATGTTATCGATACACTCACCAAATTAGGTTTTACTCCCGCTGTTTTTGATACACAGGACAAGAACGCCCCGAAAGAATTGATCGAGGGTTTTGATAAATACAAGGACGCCGCTCTAGCGGTCGTGATCCTGGCCGATGATGAAGTAGGCACCTTGCGCCTTGAGTTCCCCAAGAACGTCAAACTGCGCGCCAAGCCGCAGGTGGTTTTCCTGGGCGGTTTCCTGCTCGGAAAATTCGGCACCGAAAAAGTGGTTTTCATTTACCTCCCGAGACAGAACTTCGAATTTCCCTTTGAAATGGAGAACCTCTCCAGCATCCCGTATGATGACAAAAACCGCTGGCACTTCGATTTCCTCAAGGAACTCAAATCCCGCGGTTTCGCGGTGGATGCGAACCAGTTGATTTAAAGAAGCGCCGTTAATTTTTAAAACAGAAAGGCCGCCGTTATTGGCGGCTTTTCTGTTTGCTCGCCTGAAGGTATTAAAATCTTTTAATTGTATTTACACCTTCCTTTCATGCGCTTTCTGTTAAAAGAATACATAAGATGTTTTTACCAAACTTTTTAAACAGGGGGAATATATGGCCAATACTAATTTGGAAAATCAGAAATCAAGCGACGTCAAAATCACCGAAGCCCTGGAGCTTTTGAATGAGGCGGCGCGTGAGAAAAAAGAGGAATTAAGCGGCCTCTTGACGGAGAAATATTCTCATATTAAAGAAGCGATCGCTGCCAGCACCGAACAAGGCAGGGAAGTTCTTGCGAAGACCAGAGGTTACGCGAAGGAAGCCCTCGATGAAAGCGAAGTGAAAATCAGGGAAGCCGCGCAGGAAGTGGACAAGCGCGTACGCAAGGATCCGTGGCCGTATGTTGCCGGGACGGCGGCGTTTTCATTGCTCGTGGGATATGTGCTGGGTTTAAAACGCAGATAAGGACGGCCTATGTGGACAACTCTACGAAAACTGATATCTCCGTTGATCTTTCTGAATATGGCCAGCCGGTACCGGGGAAGGTCCGAATTGATGAAAATCCAGGCCGCCCAGGCGTATCTGACAGGCGTTAAAAAGCTGAGGAGTTTTTATTTAGGATGTGTCTTCGTATTGTCCGCGCTCGTCCTGTTGTTCAGCGGATTGTTCTTGGTCCATACGACGCTGCTGTCATACTCTGAATGGAGCAATCAGACCAAGTTCATGGTCGGATTATCGCTCGGAGTCCTTGAGCTTGGGATTGCGGCGGCTGTGTTGGCATATCTTTTTAAAGAAGAAACATGGAGCCGGTTTTCCGGGGCCGGCAAAGTGGTGGATAGTATTATGAAAGATTCGATCCGCCGTAAAGCCAAAGGGCGGGGCAACGGGGAATTAAATTAACGCTTTCTGATAAACAAAACGATAAATCTCTCTAAAGATAATTAGGAGGTTTATCGTTTTTTTTATTTGAGAAAGTTAAAGTAATCTTGAGAACATCAAATCTCAGGCGTAATCGGAGCTAGGGTGAGATTTGATCTAATTGATCTTCTCTTGAAATAGAATGTTAAATCTCCAAACATGGATTTGAAAGGGAGATTTAACATTGTGATTGGTCAAAGGCAGATCAATTAAAACAGGCCTTTAGAGGCGGTCAAGGAGGCTTCCATGAACGGTCCCTGGAAGATCCCGATGCCGATGATGCCCGCCATCGCAAGCAGCAGGACGATCTGCATGCGCGCGGAAATAACGATGGGGGTTTTGACGCGCGGCGCATCCACATAGATGCGTTTGACGATCATGAGGTAGTAGTAAAGCGAAATCACGATGTTGACGACGGCCACAAGCGCGAGCCACATCATGCCGCTCTTAACGGTGGCCATAAGAAGTACAAACTTTCCAAAGAACCCTACCAGGGGCGGTACGCCCGCCAGTGAAACCAAAGCCAGTAAAAATACACCTGCCAGAAGACCGGAACGATGGGCAAGTCCGGCATAATCTTCGAGCTCATCGCTCTTGGTGGCGACGGAGAAAAGAATGATCCCCAGAAACGCGGCCAGGTTTGTAAACAGATAGCCTAATAAATAGAAATTGATCGCGGAAGCTCCGAGCGATCCGCCGGCGGCGGCGCCCATCAGCAGATATCCGGCATGACCGATGCTTGAATAACCGAGCAGGCGTTTGATGTTCGTCTGGAACATCGCTCCGAGATTACCGTAACACATGGTGATGGCGGCAAGCGCGGCCAGAAGAGTGCTCCATTCGACGTGCCAGGATGAAAAGACGCCGAGGAACAAACGCATGAGGATGACAAAGCCCGCGGCCTTGGACCCGACTGATAATAAAGCGGTGACCGGTGTGGGCGCGCCCTGATAAACGTCCGGGACCCAAAGGTGAAAGGGAACGGACGCGATCTTAAAGCCGATGGCCGCGAAGATAAAGACAAGCGCTAAGGTGACCATGGGCGTCATCGAATGCAGAATGGCATAGCGCTGGATGGCTTCAAATCCGGTCGAGTGCGTGACCCCGTAGAGAAAACTGATGCCGTAGAGGAAGAAGCCGGACGACAACGCGCCCAAGATCAGATATTTCATGCCCGCTTCGAGCGAATGCCTGTCGCTTTTCAGATAAGCCGTCATGACATAGAGAGAGAGCGTCAGCATTTCAAGCGAGATAAAAAGAAGAATGAAGTCGGCCGATGAGGCAACGAGACACATACCCAGAAGCGCCAGCCAGAGCAATAGATAAAGTTCGTTCTTAGGCTGGGGGAGCGTTTTGAAAAACTGATGCGTCATGATGAACACAAAGATCATGGTGGTCAGGAAAAATGCTTTAAAGAACCAGGCCATGGGATCCAGGATGAACATCCCGCCGAATGTAGCGCCCGAGATTCCCTGCTGGGTGAGCCAGAAGCACAAAAGACCGGCGGCGGCGATCAGGCTCGATGCTCCCATCCAGTCGGATTTGATTTTTGGGGGCATGACAATATCGGCGATGATGAGCCCGATGAGCGAGGCCGCGATCAGGCATTCAAGCGAACATAAATTCCATGCGATAGAAGGGAACATATTTGACTTTCCTTTTAACAGTGGTCAGTGTCAGTGGTCTGTGGTCAGTATGATTGCTGACCACTGGTACTGGTCACTGATACTGAAATCTTATATTTTCCGAAATGGCTTTAGTCGCCGGCTGAACATTTTTCATGATCAGGGACGGCCAGCATCCGGCAGCCATCAAGGCGCCGAGAAGCAGAAGATACGGTAATTTAGCCTGGAGGGTCTGGGCGTCCTGCAGTTTATTCCAGCGTGCATTTAACGGACCCTGAAGGGCGATGCGAATGACTTTAAGCATATAGATCGCGGTGATCACAATACCGAGAATGGCAAAGACCGTTTGTGTTTGGTATTGATCCCACGCGCCAAGAAGAACCATGATCTCGCCGACAAAGTTGGCGAATCCCGGAACACCGGCGGAGGCCATCGCCGTCATCACAAGGCAGACAGCGATAAAAGGCATGACTTTCAGGAGCCCGCCCAATTCATCAATATTGCGCGTTTTGGTCTGGTCGGAAATGGCGCCGGTCAAAGCAAAAGCGAGCGCCGCCATAATGCCGTGAGCGAACATCAGGAAGACAACGCCGTTAATGCCGATGATATTCACGCACGCAAGGCCGAGAAGAATGTATCCCATGTGGCTGCAGCTTGAATAAGCCAGAATATATTTGAGGTCGCGCTGGGTGAGCGCTACCAATCCGCAGAAGACGATATTAAGGACGGCCAGAGTCGCGATGACCGGCATCCACGTCTGCGCCGCATCCGGCATCAACTGAACGGCGAAACGCAGGATCGCGTAAGCGCCCAATTTTTTAAGAACGCCCGCGTGAAGCATGCTGACGGCTGTCGGCGCTTCGGCATATCCGACAGGCGCCCAAGTATAGAAGGGCCAGAGAGTTAATGTCACTCCAAAGCCGAGGACGATGAGCGGAAATATCCAGTGCTGGACATCGGCGGGGAGAGGATTGCTCATCAGATGCTGCTGGATCTGCACCAGGTCGAACGTATTTAATCCGACGGCCAGATAAAGCGCGATCAGTCCGATCAAAGCCAGAGAGGCGCCGGCTGTCAGATATAGCGTCAGCTTCATGGCCGCGTATTCTTTGCGGTTAGTGCCCCAGATCGCAATCAGAAGATAGGCCGGAATGGCCGCAATTTCGTGGAAGAAGTAGAAAAAGAAAATATCGAGCGAGAGAAACGCGCCGTACGTACCGATGACCATCAAAAGAAGAAGGATGTAATATTCCTTCACGCGGTGCGTGACGCTTTTGGAAATGAGAACGCCGGCAAGGGAACAGATGCCGAGCAAAAGCACAAGCACGCTGTTGATCCCGTCGATGCCTAAATTATAGGAAATGCCGAACGGGGCGACCCAGGTGACTTTGTCGATGAACTGAAAACCGGCGGTCACATGATCGTAGGCGGCAAAGACCCACACCGATAAAATGGATGATACTGAGACGCCACCGATGGCAACATTGCGGATGAGCGCGGTGTTACTCGCCGGCAGTAATAAGAGAACGGCCAGCGCGGCCAGCGGGAATAAAAAGATCCACGAAAGAGGATGTTCGATCATAAGGTTCTTACCATGACAAAAAAGATGACCACGACCCCGAGCACGAAGACCAGGGCATAAAACTGCACGACGCCTGTCTGCAGTTTGCGAAGAACATCGCCGGTCGCTTTGGCGGTTCCGGTTAAGCCGTGAACGCCGGAGCGGTCAATGACTAAGTCTTCAAACCATGCGAGAAGTCTCGCGAAACTCTGCTGGACCGAATTCACATACCAAGCGTAAACGTCATCGAAATAATATTTGCTTTTAAGAATGGGATAGAGAGGTCCCAACTTGCTGACGATCGGATCGCTCGACGGACGTTTGCCGTAAATCATATAGGCAATGCTTAAGCCAATCACCGCCACGACCGAAGAAATCAGCGCCACCGTGACATTAAAATGCGGATGTTCCGCTTCCGGATAAATCAAATGAGGGATTCCCAAAAATCCGCCGAAGACGGACAGGATGGCCAGGAAGATCAGGGGAAAGGTCATGACCGCCGGAGATTCGTGGGCGGGATGTTTCTTGTCGCCTTCGCCCCAGAACGCGGTGAAAAACAGACGGCCCATATAAAAAGCGGTGAGCCCGCTTGTGACGGTCCCAACCAGATATAAAAGCGTGTTGTGTTCGGCGGCGAGGGCGAGGATTTCGTCCTTGCTCCAGAAGCCGCTTAAGGGGAAGATGCCGCAAAGTGCCAGCGTTCCCAGGAGAAACGTAATGCCGGTGATCGGCATTTGTTTCAAGAGCCCGCGCATCTTCCAGATGTCCTGTTCGTGATGGAGTCCGTAGATAACGCTGCCCGCGCCCAAGAAGAGGAGGGCTTTGAAGAACGCGTGCGTGGTCAAGTGATACATGCCTTGGAGAGGACCGGCCAAACCCAAAGCCATGACCATGTAACCCAACTGGCTCAGCGTTGAATAGGCGAGGATGCGTTTGATGTCATTCTCGACAACGGCAAGCGTCGCGGCCATGAAGGCGGTGAAGGCGCCGACGTAGGCAATCACCGTGAGTGCCTCTGTCAGCGGTTCGAACAAAAAGAATGTACGGGCCAAAAGATAAATACCTGCCGCCACCATTGTCGCGGCGTGGATGAGCGCGCTGACAGGTGTCGGGCCTTCCATGGCGTCGGCGAGCCAGACATGCAGAGGGACCTGGGCGGATTTACCGATAACGCCGCAGAAGATCAATAGCGCCGCGGCTGTCAGTAGACCGGGATCGATCGCCGGAACAACACGGGCCAAATCTGTAAAGGCAAAGCTGCGGCCGGCATCTCCAGCGGACAGGCTCCAAAGGAAAATAATCCCGCAGAGGAATCCGAAATCCGCCACGCGGTTGACGATGAAGGCTTTCACACCGGCATCGGCCGCCGAAGGTTTGGCATACCAGAAACCGATCAGGAGATAAGAACTTAAACCAACTAGTTCCCAAAACATGAAGAGCTGAATAAAGTTGTTGGCGAGCACAATGCCGATCATGGAGAAAGCAAACAAACTCAAATACGAGAAAAATCGGGGGCTGCTCGGATCATCGGCCATATAGCCTTTGGAATAAATGAAGATCGCGCTGCCGACGCCGGTGACGACCATGAGCATCATGATGGCCAGCGGATTGATGAGAACGCCCAAGTCGATGGTGAGTGTTTCGAAACGGATCCACGGAATGGTGTGTTCAAGCTGGACGGCGTGATGTCCGGAGGAGACCTGGGTGAACAGAATAACGCAGCAGACAAAGGACACCAAAATTCCGGCGATCGCTGTCAATGAACTCCACAGTTTCGAACGCAGAAAGAAAAGCGTAATGATCACGCAGGCGAAGAGCGGAGAAAATAAAGAGATCCAGGCTAAAGACGGATTTACCATTTCAATTCCTTTAATTCATCGGCCTGGATTGTCGAGAAGTTGCGGTACATGAGGACAACGATCGCCAGACCGATGGCCACTTCAGCGGCGGCCACGAGAATGACGAAGAAGACAACGAGCTGTCCGGTGTAATCGCCGTTAAAACGGGAAAAAGCCACGAACGAAAGATTGGAGGCGGCCAATAGAAGTTCCAGGGAAAGAAGGATCTTGATAATGTTGCGGCTGGTGATGACGCCGACAACGCCGATCGAAAAAATAATGCCGCTTAAGACAATATAGTGAATAAGGCTGATCATGATTTCTCTAGAGCTTTTTTAGCGTCGTTCTTTTTGTCCCATGTGGATTCCATGGCCCCTTTGGCCAGGGAAACAATACCGAAGATCGCGATAAATAAAATGAACGATGTCAGTTCGAAAGGAAGAAGATAGTCGGTGAAAATCAGGATGCCGACGTTTTCCACGGTCCCGCGGATCGATGAAGCAGGCAGGTTCTGGGCGGCAAGAAAACTCTGAATGACGATATAAAATTCCGTGGCCAGAAGGAGGCCGATCAGCCAGCCAATGGTTTTGAAGCGGTTTTGCTGGCTGGTGGTGTGGACCGGGGCGCTCAGATTCAAGCACATGACCACGAACAGGAAGAAAATGACGACCGCGCCCGCGTAAACGAGCAAAAGGATAACGCCCACAAAAAAAGCTTCCATGTGCATAAACAGGGAAGCGAGGGAAAAGCTGGCCACAACCAGCGACAAAACATTATAGAGAGGATTGCGCGCAAGGACGACAGTGAGCGCCGACAGAACTAATATGGTTGCAAAGAAATAGAAGAAAAAGTCCGACATAATTTGGGAAAAATTTCTAAGTTATTCAATATTATACTTATTTAGCGTTTATTTAATATAAGAGAATGATAAATTTATGACAAGTCAAGGAAGTGTCAATTTTTATTTTTAGGTTCCGGCCGATTGGGCGGAAATTGAGTGTTTTGAATGATTTTGGGCGGCGAAAGCATTTTCCTGGCTGAAGATGAGGCGAGCAGTTACCAAAGATGGTACTCGCGGGAATGGTTATCTGTCTGCAATCAGCAACACTATCGGCTGGCCTGGCATCTTTTGTGATTAGTTTAAGGAAATGGTTGCCTTCTTAAGATGTTTTGAGTACAATGCCTAAAATTTAATGGGGAGATTACAGTGGATAGACGAATCACGTGTTTGAATTGCATGGACGGCCGCGTTCAGCTGCCGGTTTTGACCTGGCTCAAATCGAATTATCCGGTCGATTTCGTGGATGTCATCACCGAGGCGGGCATGGACGGTGTTTTGGCCAAGCAGGAGGACATCACCGAAATCCTGCGCAGTATCGCCGTCTCCGTTAACGTCAATAAATCCACCCGCCTCTTCGTTGTCGGTCATCACGACTGCCGCGGAAACCCCGTTGACAACGACACCCACCACACACAAATCAAAGAAGCCGTCCGCCGCTTAAGGACCCACTGGTCCAAACAGGAAGT
>JAGNTT010000074.1 GCA_017987425.1 Candidatus Omnitrophota bacterium | reverse complement strand
AATTCCTGAAAACTAATTTTCTCGAGGACGACATCGGCAAACTGAAAACACTCTATGACATGGGCCGGAGGTCCTTTTCCGATTTCGAACATGAATTCGAGACCCGGCGTCCGTGCCCGCCGCAAACATCCATCGTGAGAGGCGTTTAAACAGCAGGCTATTACAATCCAATCTGAAAAATATATTTTGTGAGTAACACAATATTCTGTACAATTAGTTTAAATTCATACTAACCCAACAAGGAGGACTAATGACGATTCACGGATTGGCGAAGCAAAAAATGTTAGTGTTACTGATAACCGTGGTTATGTTGCTGGCAGGAGCAAAAGTTTCTCAGGCAGAAATCCGTGAAGCTTCAAAGGACACCGATACAGGTTTATTCGGCCTTCCTCTCATTCCCAAAGACAGTATTTTTGAAAACTGCTATGCGGGCTTCGGCACCGGAATGATGAGCTCAAACTCCCCCCGGACGAATGATGACGGTTCACTCGGCGGTAATTATTCCAGCGACAACAGCGGTTGGGTGGGCGATGTTTTCTTCGGATATCAATTTACGGAACATCTTGGCGTTGAAGCGGGCTATCATTATTTAGGAAAGTCCGAATTTGCGGGCAATTCGTCCGGCGGTCCTTCCTGGAGCGCCGGCGCTGTGACCGCGGAACACGAAGCTGAAGGCGGCAGTTTTGCCGCTGTCGTCCGCTATCCGCTAAATGACCGTTTATATCTCATCGGCTCAGCCGGTATGTTCTGGTGGATTTCGACGGAACGCTTTGAAGAGAACGGCGTGCAGTCGACGGAGAAAGAGTCCGGCAGCACCTGGACATTCAGCGGCGGTCTGGAATATGACGTCGGCGTCAAGGACCGTTTCGTATGGCGCACGGAAGTCAGACAATTCAGCGTGGATGATTCCAGTTACGATATCACCCAGGGAACATTCGGCATCGTGTATCGTTTTCCCTGATACTCTTATTCAAATATTCATAAAAATGGCGGGTCTGAAATCAGATCCGCCTTTTTTATTGCCGTTTAGATAAAAAATCCAGTCACGATTCCCCTCCACCCAGCAATGCTTACGAAACCAGTGCTGGGAATTCAGATTTTCTATAAAACCGGTTTACTGATTCAAATTCACCTGGGCTCAAAAGTGCTGGAGTTAAGTGTCTTACTGTTGCGAAAAGTATAGCCTCCTTCCGTAAAGATCATACACTGATTGCATATAACAATCACTGCTTCCTGACGGGCGGACACAGACATTCCCGTACTCAATAAAGAAAGCCCTTCGGCTTGATGCCGAAGGGCTCATATTTTAAAAACCCAGGAATAACTTTATAGAATACGAAGTAAATCCTTCTGGAAAACCCGGTATTGATCAACGTCCTTAAAGTCATACCGCCCGCGGATGATACCATTCTGGTCGACTAGAAAGACGCTGCTCCCGTTTATGTGTCCGGCTCCGGAGAAAATACGGTCGACTTCCTCCTGACTTCCACCGGCAATGAAATGATAAGGCAGCAGAGACGTGAGAGCCGAATAAGCGGCCGACACCGTCAGGATATTCAGATGACGCTTCCCCGAGGATGTTTGCTTCTCAATGATTGCCAGCTGCCTTGCGACCGCCATTGCCTCATCGACCGAAGACGCCGTATGGACCGCCCAGACATAACCTTTAATCTGATGACGGTCGAACGTTCCACCTTGTGGCATCATAAGACTGAACTCAGGGAAAGATCCAAACGAAACGGCGCCGAAACTTCTTTGTTTGTCACGCTGCAGAAGATTAAACGCCACGACGGCGGCCAAGATCATCAGCAGTGTCCATAGCAGCGCATCACAAATCAGATACCGATTTCTTTTCATTTTTATGCAACCTCACAATGATCAGACTGACAACAGCAAAAATAACAAGCGGTAAAATTCCCATCACGCTCAAAATCCAGAATGTCTGCCACACATTACTTTGGGCCTTCGAAACCGCACAGGCCGGACAAGCCTCCGAGGTTGCCTGCACCATAAACAGAAACAGAATAATCAGCGAGGATTTAATCATATTATGATTTCCAGAGATACGCCGCATCATAAAGCATGAACAGCAAAAAATAGATGGCGACCGGAATAGGAGCAAAAAACACCATTTTCAGGGCCCATCCTTCTTTTCTTAAATTCATGTAGGCCAATGCAACCATTAAGGCCTTGGATCCCATCAATACCAAAAGCCCGCCCGTGCGCCATGCGCCCAGTTCCGAATGAGGATACAGCATGAGCTCGAACGCCGTCATGGCGGCCAAACATAAGGCAATATATGTATAAAAACTTTTATTAGTCATAAAATCTCCTCGATGTTTATAGTAAATAAACAACCGTAAAAACCAGCATCCACATCAAATCCACAAAATGCCAGAACAGCGTCAAAGTTTCCACGCGCAGATGGTTCCCCTGATTGAAACGACCCTTTAAGGCTCCGGCCAGTACATAAATTATAAAAATGACACCCGATAGCACGTGCAAGCCGTGAAAACCGGTCGCTCCGTAAAAACAACCGGCGTAAATACTGCTCGAAGGACGGAAGAAATCCCCGCCGAGACCGGCCGATGCCAGATGTTCCCGGACTTCCGGCGTTCCGATTATGAAATTATAGTATTCATAGGCTTGGACGGCCAAGAACATAATACCCAGCACCAGCGTCCATCCTAGAAATGCAATAAATTGTCTTTGCTTACCGGCCCTGACCGATTCAAAAGCGTTCATCATGGTATAACTGCTTAAAAGCAGGACAAACGTATTGAACGCCGTCAGCGGAACGTTAAGCACCTGACCTGGAGCTGGCCACGGAGCGCCGTTGGTCCGCAGATAGGCGGCCGCAATCAGGATGGCGACAAAACTTAATCCGTCCATGATGAGAAAAAACCACATTCCCAGTTTGCCAAACGAAGCGTCTTTGAATGCCTTGTCATCGATAACTACAACACCGTTCATACTCTCTCCTCTGTCTATTGAACAATGAAAATCAAAACGAACATGATCATCCAAACCCCGAGCAGAAAATCCCAAAAATATTTGATGCCTTTGGCGGTCAGCGTCCCGCGCCATGATTTAAACCGCAGGCCCAGCCATAACACCGCCGAGAGAGCGCCCAATATATGCAGAGCGTGAAAACCCGTCAGCAGAAAGAACATGCTTCCGGCCGTACTCGTTTGCCAATGGAGCCCCTCCCGCAGCATGACTTGCCAGAGGTAAAATTGGCCCAAGAGAAAACACGCGCCGAACGCAAAAGCATTCCTTATCCACATCTCAGGTCGGCGGACATTGTCCTTAAAAGCGAGAGACAGACACCACGAACTCAAGGCGATGACCACTGTATTCAAAACAGCCGCGACAACGGCATGCTGTGTAAGAGCCGCACCGATCCAGGAATCGGTCCGCATCCGGAACACGACATAGCCCCAGAGCAATGTAAAAAAAATCAGTGCCCACGAACTCAAACCGATCATCATGCCGATCGAAAACGTGTTGCGGTGACGGATTTCTACTGCATCCGTGGTCATATTAAGCATTTTCGGGGTCCTCCGTCTGTGAAACCCAATCCCTCCCCTTGACTTTCGGATGACTGTACTCATGCGGCCCGCACTTGACGACGGGTTCGACCGCGAAGTTACCGTGCGGGATCGGATAATCGACCGTCCATTCAAGCGTTGCCGCTTCCCACGGATTTCGCGGCGCTTTCTTACCCTTAAACATGGCAAATATAAAATTGAAAACAAAGATCACCTGCGCCGCGCCTAGAATAAACGCCGCTGTAGTGATCTGCCGGTTCATCGGCATAAGCGGCTTGATGAAATCATACGTGCTCGGATCAAACAGCCTCCGGTGCTGTCCGGCATAACCGACACCCAGCATGTTAAAAAAGACATAATTCAAGGACAGGAACGTGATCCAGAAATGGACCTTTCCCCAGAACGGGCTCATCTGCCTCCCGAACATTTTGGGAAACCAGTAATAAATGGCGGCATACGAACCCATCAAAACACTGGCTGCGAGCGTGTAGTGAAAATGCCCGACAAGAAACATTGAATCGTGCAAATACATATCGGACGTGATTACACCCATATAAAGGCCCGTCAGCCCTCCCAGACCAAACACGAACACGACGGACATTGTAAAAAGCATCGGAACATCAAAGCGTAACGATCCCTTCCACATCGTACCGAGCCAATTGAGAAAGAAAATCGACGTCGGCAGACTGATCAACAGAGTTAAAAACATGAATGACTTGCCCAGGAGCGGGCTCATGCCGGCCACATACATATGATGGCCCCAGACAAGAGAGCTCAGAACAGTGACAGTACTCATGCAGATCACCGTCACCGTATAACCGAACGCGGGTTTTCGCGAAAATACCGACAAAAGATCCGATACAACCCCCCATACCGGCAGGATAAGAATATAAACTTCCGGATGACCGAAGAGCCAGAACACATGCTGATACAGTAATGGGTCTCCGCCTTTAACCGTTGCTTTTCCCCCGGCCACAAAAAACTGTGTACCCAGCACATTGTCCAGCAGAAGAAAGATCAGACCGGCCGCGATGATCGGAACAAATATGGCATTCAGAATGGACGACAACCAGATGCCCCAGACAGTCAGGGGCAGACGCATGTACGTCATTCCCGGGGCACGCAGACGGATTACGGTCGTGATGTAGTTGATCGCGCCCATAATGACGGAAGTTCCCATCAAAACGAGTGAAAGGCACCACAGCGCCTGACCCCATCCGGGAATTCCTCCGACGGGCGTGCTCAGCGGAGGATAAGATGTCCACCCCGCCGCGGCCGAACCGCCGGGACCGTAGTGCGAGAGGAGCAGGACAATTCCAGAGGTGAAAAAAATCCAGAATGAGAGCATATTGATAACGGGGAACGCCATGTCGGCGGCGCCGATCTGCAAAGGAATAAGAAAATTGGCGAACGCGCCGGTCAGAACCGGAGTCACCGCCCAAAAAAGCATCACGGTGCCGTGCATGGTCAGGACCTGATTGTACGTATCGGGCGTGAGGATCCCGCTGTTCTCGGGGAACATCAATTTCCCGACGATCGGAATCTCGGTCTCAGGATACGCGATCTGCCAGCGGATGAGCATGGCCTGCAAACCACCCCACATCAAAAAGAAAATGCCCAGGAACAGATACTGTCGGGCGATCATTTTATGATCTGTCGAAAAAATATACTTTGTGATAAAAGATTGACGGTGCTCAGACATTGAATGATCTCCTTAATTTTTAGCCTGCCAAATCCATCCCCAGTCGCTCGGAACCCCACCCGTCGAGCTTCCTGAATCGTCCCACACATCATCCGCGGACGCGGCTTCCTCCGCCTGACTATTCAGCCATTTCTGAAAATCCTCCCGGGACTCGACGATCAGGTCACCGCGCATTTTGTAATGCCCGTTGCCGCAAAGAGCTGAGCAGGCGATCTCGAAATGACCGGTCTTTTTGGCCTGAAACCAGAATGTCGTAACCATGCCGGGCACAGCGTCCTGCTTAAAACGCAGTTCGGGAACATAAAAAGCATGAATGACGTCGAACGCCGACATCTGAACAACCACAGGAGTGTCCACAGGCACATGCATCTGTCCCAACGGGGCTACGATATCGTCCTCCGTCGCAAAGTCATTGTCAGCCCCGGCATAACGGATGTTCCAGGCGAACTGCTGCGGCATGACTTCGATCCTCACGACATCGGGTCCCGTCGGAAAATTCCAGAATACTTCCTTGAGATCGCGGAAAGCCATATGTTCGACCACGGCATCGATGGAAAAGAATACGAGCATCCCCATCAGCATGGTTGCGATGACATAAACCCGTGTATTACCGGTCTCATAAACAGCCTTGTGTCCCGGACGGCTGCGGTATCGGAAAATAAAAAAACCAATGGCGCCGACGACTATGCTGAAAAAAATGGCAAGAACAAGATCAATATACCGGATGACATCGTCGATCAGATGACCGTTCGTTGATATGTCTTCCGGAAACGGCATGCCCCAGATACTGGCATGAGAGACGCCGTTCAAGCCGACCATGAAAAAAAAGAGAATACCGAGAAACCTAAGACAGCTCGCCATGGAAATCCTTTCTCTAATAGATGTACTGGCTCTTACGAAATTTACCATGCCTGGCAACCGTCGCTTTATCATCCATAGCCGAGCCGGTCACGGCGGGCACGTCGTAGCAGGTCACAACCGGCATCCCCGCGAAAGACTTCTTCGCCCTCTCGATGCGGTCGCGGCTCAGCGGAGGCTCTCCTGAGCGACGGACCGGCGTATTCAACTGGATTTCATGCGGATTGAGAAAGTACGCCAGATTACTTAATTGCTGAAGATGCGTGATGTTGTCCTTAACAAGCATCATCTGCAGAGCAAACTTGCCCTTGAAACTGCGTCGGAATTTTTCAAGGCCCCTGAGTACGGACGCGTAATCGATTCCGCACACGCCGTCGATGCAATTAAACATTTCCTGGTTAACGGCATCCATTTTGGCAAGAACGAAATCGGCCCGCATCAGATCATTGCGGACATCCTCCCTATCCATAAGAGACGAGTTGGTTATAACCGCTATCTTTTCTTTTCTCACCGATTTAACTGCGTCAATCATCTCACCGAGATTCGCCGCGAGCGTGGGCTCTCCACGGCCTGAAAATGTGATGTAATCGATAAAGAATGAAGGTATACGTTTAATTTCTTCCAGCAATTCCGCGACAGGAACATATTCCTTGCGTTCACTCGCGAAATTGACCGTCTTACCGAGCTGGCAGTAATTGCAATTCAGATTGCATATCTTCTTCTCTCCGCACAGCGGATCAACTCCCAGAGACGCTCCAAGCCTCCATGAATATACGGGCCCATAAATGTAACGGAATGGCATGATCATGCGATTTTCCTCACTGTTTAAGCGTTATGATCAAGGAAAAAAAGATTGTGACCCCGAGCAGAAAAATTAAAACGAACTGGTATTGTTGCATAACAAGCGCGCAGCGGCTTTTCGTGGTCAAAGTTCTCTCACCAGATTCTTTAAAGTCATTTACCAAAACCATTTCGCTATTCCTAAAGAGTTTTATTTAAGTGAATTATAGAAGAAGCGGCAATTCCCTTGAATCGGGGGAACTACGTGCATTACTAGGTAGTAGTACTGATGGTAAAACACTCAGAAATGGAACATGTTTGCTACATGAACCATAAACACAGAAAGCCAGTCAAATGGACTGACTTGTTGTGGTTGAATAAAAGCGTGCTATCGGGGTTATTACGATAAAACCGAAGGTTGAGGATGGGCGGGCTTGATTGGATGGATTAATTTACATCATATTTCCTGGCGTTGGCCAAACCGCCGGAGTTCTTCACTTCAATTTCAGATCTTTAAGGGATTTCCGAAGTTTCATTAATCACTTCAAACTGCAAATCCAGGTTAAAACTTAAGGATTTATCCGGATCCTTTAATTTTTCCTTTAATGCTTCGGGAAAAGGCGGAAATGGCGCGGATGATTTCAACGCAACGACCATATCTTCGAGCAATTTGTCGGAAGCCTGTGTTTTATTCTTGATAACCCTGATCGTCCGCAGCTCTCCGTCAGGACCTACATCAAAACAGAAATGAACCGACCCGCTCTCTTTGGATAAATAGCTTAAATAGACTCTTTCCTGGATGGTGTTACGCAAAAGCGAATTATATTCGGGATCCCCCTGTATGACGTCCTCAACGCATTCCTGCGGAGCATCATTCAAAATGAGATAGTTAGACTCAGGGCTAGGATGACTTGCCGTACAACCGGACAATAATAAGATCAAGAAAAGAAGATAGTTCTTATTCATAAGACACGTCCCACTTGAATATTAAGTTATTTAATTTGCTCTGATTATAGTACCGGACGTTTGGAAAGGTAGGAAAATTTGAAGGATATGATTCGTTTCCGAAATATTTTTAAGGAAAGAAATCATGAAAAAGAGCAGCCCGATTGGACTGCCCTTTATGAATAACCGTCGCAGGGCTTCTTTTGCCCGAAGCCCTACGTTTCAAAGAAACACCTGACTCTCACGCAAACTTCAAATCCTTGATATGGATGCGGCAATAGACATCGTGATTATAAATACTCAATATGCGTTTACATCCGGGCTGTTTACACTTTCTTCCCTTGCGGGAAGTCACCTGCTTTTTCATAGAGCTCCTTGCCGACGAATACTTTTTGTCTATATCATAGACCAGTCCTGAGGAAAGTTCAGGAATTTCTTTTTAATTCTTCCTCTAGACCGGTTATTCTTTTCTGAAGCTCTTCTATCTTTTTTTCATCGGTGATGTCTTTAATTGTGAGCATGATAAGCTTGGCGCTGTTGCCTTCCATATAAATCCGGCAGGCATTAAGAAGCACGGTCCTCTTTCCGATACGGGGAAAATCATGTTCGATCTCGAAATGATCAAAGCTCGTCGTATTAGGAAGTATTTCCTCCAAAAGCTGCCGCAGCTTCGGGATGTTCCATTGACGGTTTCCCAGGTCGTAGATAAACCGCCCTTCGGTCTCCTTGGATTCTTCCCGGAAGGTCTGATAAAAAGCCCGGCTGGCCAAAGCCACCTTTAAGTCCCCATATAATATGATGACGGGATCATGCACGGTATTGATAATATTCTGGGTATAGGCAAGGGCGTCCTGGAT
>JAGNTT010000073.1 GCA_017987425.1 Candidatus Omnitrophota bacterium | reverse complement strand
GACGGGCGGATCATATCGAGCGCCCGCATCAAGGCCGCGGGTAAAAATGTCACCGCCAAATGCTACGGCGGCGACATCACCCGCAAACGCAAACTCTGGGAAAAGCAAAAAGAAGGCAAAAAGAAACTCAAGCAGATCGGCCGTGTTGAAGTCCCGCAGGAAGCTTTTCTGGCTGCCTTAAAAATTTGAGGATTATTATGTCGAAATCAGAAGCCAAATCGGAAATCAGGGAGTGGATGGAGTCGATTTTTATAGCTCTGATCCTCGCCGCTTTTATCCGTACATATTTCGTTCAGCCCTTCAAAATTCCAAGCGGTTCCATGCGCATGACTCTGATTGAGGGGGACCGTTTATTTGTCAACAAACTCCGCTACGGGCCGAAACTCCTGCCTGAATTTTTTGCCATACGCGTCCGTGACAAACTTCACATTCCTGACTCAATTTCCAAAGCCCGGTTGCCCGGCATCTCGAAACCGACACGCGGCGATATTATCGTGTTCGTTTATCCGGAGGATAAAAAACGCGATTTCATCAAGCGCCTGATTGCCTTCGGCGGGGAGACGGTCGAGATCAAGGAAGGAAAGATATATATCGACGGGAAAGAAGTCGATGAGCCGCGTATCCGTAACAGATATTATTACAATGCCGGACAATACGGCGAGAAGAACGAGAAAATCGTTGTTCCTCAGGGGCATTATTTCGCGCTCGGTGACAACAGCATGTCGAGTCATGACAGCCGTTACTGGGGATTCATTCCCGAAGACTACGTGATCGGCCGCGCCGAATTGATCTTCTGGCCGTTCTCACGCGTCCGTACCCTCAAATAAATATGCGACCCCTCTATTGTGTCTTTTTGCTTCTCTGTGTGATTCTGGCCGGATGCCAGTCGGCGCCGGGTAAAGGCGCCATCTCTTCCAAAGAATCAGGAAGGGACGTGGCGGATGCCGTCGGGCAGGTGGCCGGCGCGCTCTCCGGACAGGAACTGACCGACGAGCAAAAGAAAAAACTTGTCAGCGATATCCGCAAAGACAAAGAAGCCCAGTCGGCCCTGCGTTCCATCGCGGGCGCTATGGACATGAAACAGGCCGCCATCAAATACTGTCCCGTCGACGGAAAACGATTTAGTCCCGATCACGATATCTGCCCGGTGCACAAGGTCAAGCTCGAAGAACTGGCGGATTGATGGGCATGACCCTCGCCAATAAAGTCACTGTCGGGCGCATAGTGATTGTGCCTTTGTTCATCACCACACTTTTGAATTATTCCCCTTCCCGCGATGATTTAAGATATGCCGCCCTGGCTCTTTTTTTGGTTGCAGCCATTTCTGATTTGATCGACGGATACATTGCCCGACGCTATTACCAGAAAACGCCGGCTGGCGCCATCCTCGATCCGCTTGCGGACAAGCTTCTGTTAATCAGCGCATTTTCCTGTCTTCATTGGGTGGGCCCGCATTTTCCGGTATTTCATTTTCCTCTCTGGTTTGTTGTCACGTTGATCAGCCGCGACGTCATTCTGCTTTTAGGCGCGTCGATCATCCAGTCGACGACGGGGAAGATGTCGATTGAAGCCAACCGCTGCGGAAAAGCCACGGCCTTCTTGCAGATCTTGTGTGTAATCGGTATGCTGTTGCAGTGGGATGTCTCAAGATATCTCTGGCCTTTTGCGGTGGTCATGACGATTGTGTCCGGATTGCTTTATATCAGGGAAGGAATAAGGGTTCTCAATGATGCCGGTTCTTAATGTTGTCGGTGCCGTTATAGTCAGTTATCTGATCGGCGCGATTCCGACCGCGTATATTTTCGGCCGTGCGCTCAAAGGGATAGACATCCGTCAGCACGGGTCCGGAAATGTCGGGGCGACTAACGCGTTTCGCATTCTGGGCAAAGGCCCTGGCACGGCAGTCTTGCTTCTGGATGTTCTCAAAGGGGCTGTGGTGACATCGCTGGTGGCTGACCTTTTCGGCCAGACAGATCCATTAATGAGGGTCATTCTGGGGATTATCGTTGTTTGCGGCCACAACTGGACAGTTTTTCTAAACTTTAAAGGAGGTAAGGGCATTGCCACGAGCCTGGGGGTCTTGATCGGGCTCACGATTGCCATCGCCTCGATCCGTCCTGTTGTGTTATATACTTTTCTTTCATGGATTGTGACATTCTTGGTCGGCGGTTATGTTTCCTTGGCCTCGATCATTGCCGCCATTATCCTGCCAGTACTGGCCTTAATATTTCCGCAACCATTTGCGGTTATTATGTTAAGCGTTATTTTATGCGTGTTTGTAGTCCTCCGGCACCGTCCCAACATCACCCGCCTTCTGGAGCGTAAAGAAGGAAGGGTTCGGTTTCCATGGCATAGCCGCTAATTTATTTTCCTCAAATATTGCTGTAACTCCTTTATTTCCAATAAGGAAGCGTTTCCTTAAATATTTCCTGCACGGCTTGTTTTGGCCCCCTCCCATGATATACTTCGACTAAGATTTAAACGTTTTAAGCATCACACAAGTTAAAGATTATGAATGGCTTAGGGAAGGGTGTTCCGATGAAGCAGGTTTTTCATAAAACCAGAGTCGCCTTTAAGAACCGCATCAAGATGACTAAGATCAGCGAGAATGCGGAAGATAAAGACTGCATCACGAAGGTGAGAAAAACCTTTGTCTATGTGCTTACTCCGGTTGTGGGGGAAGCACCGACCCCGGCTCAGCCTGTGATCAGGATCCACAAATCATTTGATACTAAAACACGGGATGAAAAGTTCTCTTTTCGCATCAAGGGTTCCGTGTATGTCAATCATAACCGCCAGCTGGTCAAAGTCGAGTACTGCCACGCATTGCGGATACATTTAAAGTGGAAAACTAAAATTTTCTCCCCCAAAAAGTCAGTGACGATGGCTTAGGTGTAGGGTAGGTTGCTGACTTAGCGCGAAGGACAAGGGTCCTTCGCGCTTTTTTTATTGGTATTCTTTTTAACTATCAAAGTGATAAATTACCAAATATTCTCGACGACGGGGAGTGGAAATTTGACATTAGACTCAGAAAAAATCAATAAAGATTTCCAGAAAATCTTCAGTATCATTTCAGTTCCTCTCCGAAAAATTATTTAGCACGAATACATATTTCTGTTAAAATTAAGCCAGTTTTTACCCAACCGCACAAATAAACTTAAACATTGAGACGGTTCCCTCAATCAAACAACGAGATATTATTCCCATGACCGTCGGTAACGGATATCAATCGTATTGTCGCAGCAGAATTAAAATTCGCAACTGCTCCATGATGTGTATGCTTCTCTTTTTATTTACAGGCTGCGCTTCCGTCCATTCCGATAAGAAACCAGCGCCCGTAATACCGAATGCTCCAGTTATCCAAACTGCCGTTGTTCCGCTTTCATCTGAAAATTCATCGGAAAAAAAGGCTGTCAGTCCGTCTGCCGTCGGAGGAATTATTTTCGGCAAGGCCGATTTCAGGGGCGTTCTCAAGGTGGAATACGTAAAGCTGAATATCGTCGATGAATCCGATTCCAAGAAGCAATATGAGCTGCTTTTCGGAGAACGAGATGAAAACAACTCGCCGACATGGGATGCCCGTCCGGTCGAACCGCATTATTTCTTTCTCGAACTTCCGGTCGGAAAATATAAAATCACCGCCATCTCAATTCCCGTCGGCACGACATTGGCCACTGAAAATACGGATATCCATTTTACAGTGGAAAAAGAGACGGTCATTTATCTGGGAACTTTAATGGTGACAGGGACGGATCAGAAAATTCGCTTCGGAGGTGTTCCATTTTTGCGTCCCGGTTTTGAATATAAAGTGGAAATATTGGATGAGAAGGATGAGGCAATCGGCAAATTTAAGGCGCGATACCCGTCGTTTCAAAGAGATATCCAGGTCAAGTTGATGGAGGCCTTGAGAATTCATGCATTTTGATTTGAGCTCGATAAAAAGTTTATTAAATCATGGTCAAAATGTATCGGTATGTTAGAATACGCTTGTTTAGTAGCGCAAATTTAATGGATTAAGCCATTTAGTATCACGTTAAATCATTTATTTTGAGGAGGGGTCATCGTGCTGAGTGTCAGAATTCTTTTGATCGGTGGTTTAGCCATGCTGCTGTCCGGCTGCGTGACGACACAGGGTAATAAATCGAACGTGGACCAGCTTCAGATCCGCGTCGTGGATCTCGAGAAGAAACTGGAAGAGCGCGAATCCGAGATCGTAGATTTAAAGTATCAGGTCAAGGACCTCTCCAACCGCGTACCGGGTGAATCGATGATCATTGAGGATGAACCGCCGGTCCGTAAATCTTCCGCTCCTTCGAGCGATTCATCGGCATCTTCTTCGGATAAAGTCATCAAAGTTTCCGCCAGCACGAGCGACGTCCAAAAAGCCCTTAAGAATGCCGGTTTTTACAAGGGATCAATCGACGGCAAAATCGGTCAGCAGACCAAGAAAGCCATCGAGAGTTTTCAACGTCAGCACAACTTGACCGCCGATGGTGTTATTGGCCGCCGCACTTGGGAAGAGTTGAAAGTCTATTTACAATAATCTAACGCTTTGATCAAAACCATTAGCATTCTAGGTTGCGGCTGGTTGGGTTTTCCTCTCGCCCTTAAATTGATCTCTTTGGGATACACGGTCAAAGGATCGACGACAAGCCAGGATAAGACAGCACTCCTAAAAAACAGCAACATAATCCCTTATCAATTGAATTGCACCTCCGAATCAATTGAGGGCGATCATGTTGCTGATTTTTTTAAGACGGATGCGCTGTTTGTCAATATTCCATTTAAACGCGATTTGCAAGATCCGCAGGTTTATCCCGCACTGATGAAAGTCATCGCGCGGTATGCCGTCGAAGGCGGCGTAAAAAAAATTGTGTTTGCCAGTTCGACAGCGGTCTATCCCGTCAATAATCGAACCGCCAGGGAAGAGGACGTAATCGTTCCTTCCGACAAGCGTGCAGAGGCGTTGTTGAGCGCCGAATGCATTTTCTTAAACGAGCAGAGGTTTAATACGATAGTTATCCGTTTTGCCGGACTTTACGGGCAGAACCGTGATATCGCGGGTTTTTTAAAAAGCGGCCGGGTTACATCCAAGGACGGCAATACGCCGGTCAATCTGATCCATCTGGATGACTGTATTGGGATAGTGACTGTCGCGCTCGAAAAAGATATTTCCGGCGAGATTTTCAATGCGTGCGGGGATGCGCATCCCTTGCGCAAAGATTTATATGTTCATGCCGCGATCGCGATGGGCATCAAACCACCCGCGTTCGCGGAGAGTGAAAATCCTTCGTATAAAATTGTCAGTAACGAAAAGGTTAAGCTTCTTCTTAGTTACCGGTTCATCCACCCCGGACCATGGGGCTGGATCGGCCAGAATATGAAATCAGACACCCATGACAAAGGCCGGACGGTATAAAAAATTTACAGCGAAGGATGTGCTGTTCTTTGTTTTTCTTTTCGTGCTTTGCGGGGCGGGATCAGTCGGATTTCTATGGTTTGCCGTCGGGATGGAAAGCGGCAATGTCATCATCAAGAATTTCCTGAAGTCTCTTTTGGACAATGCCGTCGGCATTGTTATAGTGCTTTTGTTGTTTAACATCTTTCTGGCGTTATATTATTCAAAAAGACGTTAATAGTATTTGGAAAGGATTTGGGTTGTTATGGAATCTATGGAAACGACACAGACCATGAAGAAAAAATATGAAAATATGACTGCTGACGCCCTGCGTCAGGAGATTCTCGTTCATGCCAAGGGTTTTAAGACGTCGTGGATATTGCTCGGCCAGGCGCTCTATCAAGTATGGCGCGACAAGCTTTACCACGGCTGGGGCTTCGAAGAGTTTGAGCATTACACTGCCCAGGAACTGGGTATGAAAAAACAGACAGCCATGAAGCTGCTGAAAACCTATTTCTTTGTTGAGCAGGAAGAGCCCGCGTACCTCAAGGAAGAATACCGCGAGTCGAGAGAAGTAACTGTTGTCCCAGGCCATGAAGCCCTCGATGTGCTGCGCCTTGCCCGTCAGAAGAAAGAAGTCACCCGCGATGATTACGCGACGCTGCGTAAGAATGTTTTTGAAAAGGGTAAGCACGAGGGCATCGTACGCAAAGAGCTTACCGCCATGATCAAGGAGCGCAAAGAGGTTGATCCCGACGAAGAACGTGAAAAAAGAAGCGAAGCGAGCGTCAAACGCGTGCTGACCGCTCTTCGCGCGTTTAAGAAGGACATGGAAACTTTGAAGCTCCTTCCGGAAGAAATCATCAATGAGGCCGACTTCTTGATCAAAAAACTGGAACGTGAAGCGGTATAAACTATGATCGACCACACCGGAGTTATTGTCAGCGATTTTAAGAAAAGCAGGGAGTTTTATTCGAGGGCCCTGGCCGTTATCGGTTATTCGCTTCTTATGGAATTTCCGGCGGCTATGACGAAAAGCGCGGATGTGGCCGGTTTCGGTGAACCTCCCAAACCGGATTTCTGGATAGCCTCGGGCGCTTCCAATAAACCGCCTATTCATGTGGCTTTTCGAGTTGAGAAACGTGCTTTGGTGGACGCTTTTTACAAGGCGGCGATCGCGGCGGGAGGCCGCGACAACGGAGCTCCGGGATTGCGTCCGCATTATCATGACAACTATTATGGCGCCTTTGTCCTCGATCCCGACGGGCATAATATCGAAGCCGTCTGTCATTCGCCGGAGTAATGGTAAATGTCTCAGCCGCCCATTGATCTTAACGCTATTGATGAACAGGAACTGTTGAAGGTCCGCATCTGCGATCTTCCCATCCAGATTCCCGGCACATGGCTTGAGGAATGCGTCAACCAGCTCTACAAGGAGCTTGCCGATAAAGGGCTGGAACTATTCAGGCCTGAATGTTATCTCGTCGATGAATGGCTGACGCCCGAGAACGAGCCCGTGATCGGAATTCCGTTTTATCTGGCCCATCCTGTTCTTATAAAACTTGAAAAGAAAATGATGCTCGAGGCCGAGGGCGACACAAAGGCATGGTGCATGAAGCTTCTGCGTCACGAAGCGGGACATGCCATCTGCTACGCCTACCATTTGAATAAAAAGAAATCCTGGCAGAATGTCTTCGGTTCATCGTCGCAAGATTACGGCGACACCTACCGTTACCAGCCCTACAGCAAACGTTTTGTCCGGCATCTCGACGGATTTTACGCCCAATACCATCCCGATGAAGATTTTGTCGAGACGTTTGCGGTGTGGCTGACGCCGGATGTCAACTGGCAGGAGCGTTACAGCAGCTGGAAGGCCATCGACAAATTGAAATTCGTCGATGAACTCATGAAGGGAATCCAGGGGAAAGCGCCGCTGGCCGCCAAAGGGAAAAAATACTGGTCGCTTAAATCACTCAAGATCACGCTTTCGAATTTTTATAAGAAAAAGCGTTTGCACGTGGAAGAGGAGTTTCCGGACTTTCATGACCGCCAGCTGGGTAAAATTTTTAAGCCCCTGGATGCGGCCGATTTCAAAGAGTTTAAGAAGCAGGCAAAAAAAGGCGGGGAGACTCTGGATGCGGCCGGTTTCCTGCGCCGCTATCAGAACTACATCGTCTATAACGTTGCCCGCACCACCGGCGAGCGGCGTTATATCGTCAACGATCTTCTGAAGACCATCATCAACCGCTGCCGCCAGCTGAACATGATTATTCCCGAGAGCGAAACGATGGCGGCATTTCACATTGCAACATATCTGACGTCGCTTGTTATGAATTATATTCATACCGGATGGTTCCGCGGTTCGCGGCATAAACGGGAAGCATAATCGAAAACCGATCATTCCAGGATGACACATGGCCAAAAAATTAAAAGTTCTCGTCCTTTTTCATAGTCCGTATTTCAAACCCAGGGGTTATGATTTCAAAGAAGAATTTGCCGACCCCGACAATATGTACACCGAAAAAAATGTCTGCCAGGCGTTAAGAACCCTGGGGCATGAGGTGAGTATTCTCGGACTTTACAACGACATTTCCATTCTTATGGAAGAGATCAAGGAAAATAAGCCCGATATTGTTTTTAACATGGTTGAAGTTTTTAACGACCAGTCGCATCTGGATAAAAACATCGCCGCTCTCCTCGAGATTCTGGACATTCCCTACACAGGCGCATCGACCGGCAGTCTGTTCGTCTGCAACAACAAAGCGCTTTGTAAAAAGATCCTGGTGTTTCACCGCATTAAAGTTCCGCGCTTCTATACGTTCTTGCGCAAACGCCGTGTGTATATGCCGGCTAAACTGAAACTGCCTACCATCATTAAGCCATTGAGTGAAGAAGCGTCACGCGGAATTTCGCAGGCTTCCATCGTTGACAGTAAGGAGGCTTTTTTCGAACGTATTAAATTCATTCACGAAAATATGAACCTCGATGCGATTGCCGAGGAATATATCGAGGGACGCGAACTTTACGTGAGCGTGATCGGACATAAACGCGTCACCGTTCTTCCGCCGAGGGAGCTTAAATTCGGAAACGTGCCGGAAGGCGAACCGCGCATCGCCACTTATAAAGCCAAATGGGACGATAATTACCGCGACCGTTGGGGTATTAAAAGCGTCTCGCCGGGAAAACTCCCCGAAGGCTGGGAAGAAAATATCGGCGACGTCTGCAAGCGCGCCTACCGCGCGCTCGACATGGACAGCTACACGCGTTTTGATATCCGCGTGACGGACACCGGAGAGGTCTATATCAT